>CAYXJH010000004.1:0-34110 GCA_964465415.1 uncultured Gemmatimonadaceae bacterium | reverse complement strand
TCCCGCCGCTGGGATCCTCGCCGACGTGGACCCCGCCCGCAACGCGGAGGCGGCAGGGGTCTCGTTCGATCAGGTCCGTCTGGCCGCAGCCGACTTCTCCAACGGCGGCCGCTCGCTGGCCGTGGGCCCCGGGATCGCATCGAGCCATGCCGCCGCGACCACCCTCGCCGTGGCCGTCGCCGCGCTGAACGAGGCCGCCGGTAACGTTGGTAGCACCGTTTGGCCCGGCCCCGCGGGACCGGAGCGTGCCACGTACGCGGATCTGGAGGCGCTGATCGAGGCTATGGTGGCGCGGGAGGTCTCGGTCCTGATGGTGCGAGGACCCAACCCGCTGTACGACATGCCGGACACGGCCCGCGTGGAGCAGGCACTGGCGGCCGTGCCCCTGATCGCGTCGTTCTCGCCGTGGCTCGACGAGACCAGCGCCCGCGCGCACCTGCTGTTGCCGGACCATCACTTCCTCGAGGCGTGGGGCGACCACGAGCCGACGCCGGGCGTGCATGGCCTGGTCCAGCCGGTCATGACCCCGGTCTTCCAGACCAAGCAGACCGGTGACGTGCTGCTTTCCGTGGCTCGACGCGCCGACGCGACGCTGCCCACGCCGGCGACCACGTACTACGACTACCTCCGCGAGGCGTGGCAGGATATCCAGGGCCAGGTGGCGGGGGCGGGCACCTTCGACGAATGGTGGACCGCGGCCCTGCAGGACGGCGTGGTGGTCACCGATTCCTACCAGCAACCCGACGCGCCGGCGGGCGGAGCGGCGCTGCAGGAGCTCCAGCTCACGCCGCCCGTCTTCACCGGCACGGGTGACCTGCACCTGGTGGTCTACCCGTCCTATCGGTTCTACGATGGACGGCTCGCGAACCGGGCGTGGCTACAGGAGCTGCCGGATCCGGTGACCAAGCACACGTGGGGCACCGTCCTCGAGTTGCATCCCCGGACGGCGGACGCGTTGGGGCTCGACAATGGACACTTCGTCGAGGTCTCGACACCGAGCGGCTCGCTGGAGCTTCCCGTCTGGCGGCACCCTGGCGTGCGGGAGGACACGATCGCGATCCAGCTCGGCCAGGGCCACGAGGGAATGGGCCGGTACGCGCGCGGGCGAGGCGTGAACCCGATCAAGCTGCTGGGCCCCACGTTCGACCGCATTTCGGGCGGGCTGCTCTGGGTCCAGACGATGGCGACCGTGACGCCAACGGGGCGCTGGGAGCGCCAACCATTCGCTTCCGAGCAGACGACGGACCAGGGGCGGTCCCTGTTCCGCACGACGACGCTGGCCGGGGCCATCGAAGCGGAGCGGCGGTCGGTGATGCCGGGAGCGACCGCGATCCCGCTGCCACAGGCGGACCCGGTGGAGCGGGAGCCCGGGGGCCTTCAGATGGGCCCGCCAGGCGAGCCCATGGAGACGCCCTACGGCACGCCGGTGCATCCGAACGAGGCCACGGTCCAGCAGCTCCAGGAGACCGGCGGGTTCGGGGCCGTAGCCGTGCCGTCCGGGCCGGCGGACTATCCGCCGGTGGGCACACATTACGGTGAATACACCGACACCCAGCCGCGCTGGGCCATGACCATCGACCTCGAGCGATGCATCGGCTGCAGCGCCTGCATGACCGCATGTCAGGCGGAGAACAACATCGGGATCGTAGGCCCTGAGCTGGTCTCGCAGGGTCGACTGATCCAGTGGATGCGGATCGAGCGATACTTCGATCTCGATGATGATGGCGAGACTCACGGCACGACGTTCCTGCCCATGCTCTGTCAGCATTGTGGCAACGCACCGTGCGAGCCGGTCTGTCCGGTGTACGCGTCGTACCATACGCCGGACGGGCTCAACGCCCAGGTCTACAACCGGTGTGTGGGCACGCGCTACTGCTCGAACAACTGCCCGTACAAGGTCCGGTACTTCAACTATTTCAGCTACGACTGGCCGGAGCCGTTGAACTGGCAGCTGAACCCCGATGTCTCCGTTCGGGAGAAGGGGATCATGGAGAAATGCACGTTCTGCGTGCAGCGGATCCGTGACACCGAGCATCAGGCGCGGCTCGGCGGTAGGCCGGTCCGCGATGGCGAGATCGTGCCCGCCTGCGCCCAGACGTGTCCTGGCAACGCAATCGTATTCGGCAACATCAAGGACCCGGACTCACGGGTAGCCCGCGTGAGCAGCTCGGGTCGGAGCTTCCGCGTGTTCGAGGATCTGAATACCGCACCCGGCGTGGTGTATCTGAAGCAGGTCGTTGACCGGGCCGCCGAGGAGGCGACGACCTGATGCGCAAGGTCATCCGTTCCGAAACGCACCCGGGTATCCGCAGCTACGACGATGTCAATCGGGATGTCCTGCGGATCCTGACGCGGCCCGGCCGCACCTATTATGTCCTGCTGGCGCTCGCTATCGCCGGTGTCGGCCTGCTGGGGTTCAGCTTCTTCACGCAGGTCTATCTCGGGATCGGTCTGACCGGCCTCATGAACCCGGTGATGTGGGGCGTCTACATCACGACGTTCGTGTTCTGGGTCGGCATCGCTCACTCCGGGACGCTCATCTCGGCGATCCTCTTCCTGTTCCGCGCGCGCTGGCGGCAGTCCATCTATCGGGCCGCCGAGGCGATGACGGTCTTCGCCGTGATGACGGCGGGGCTCTTCCCCATCATCCACCTGGGCCGGCCGTTCGTCTTCTACTGGCTCATGCCGTATCCGAACCAGCGTGAGCTCTGGCCGAACTTCGCCTCGCCGCTCGTCTGGGACGTCTTCGCGATCAGCACGTACCTGATTGTCAGCGCGACGTTCTTCGTGCTCGGGATGATCCCCGATATCGCGGCGGCGCGTGACAGCGCGACGGTGCCCTGGCGCAAGAAGCTTTACACGGTGCTCTCGTTCGGTTGGCGCGGCAGCGGCCGGCAATGGCTGCATTTCAATCGGGCCTACCTGTACCTGGCCGCACTGGCCACGCCTCTCGTAATCTCGGTCCACTCTGTGGTGTCCTGGGACTTCGCCATGAGCATCGTCCCCGGGTGGCACTCCACCATCTTCGCTCCATACTTCGTGGCCGGCGCCATCTTCAGCGGGCTGGCCATGGTGATCACGCTGTTGATCCCGATCCGGAAGATCTTCGGCCTGGAGGCGTACTTCACGCCGCGCCATTTCGACGCCATGTCGAAGCTGGTCCTGGTGACCGGGCTCATCGTGCTGTACGCCTACCTGACCGAGATCTTCATGGTCTGGTACAGTGGCAAGCCGTACAAGGCGGAGGGCCAGTACATCATCGCGGCCATCGCGGGGCCGTACTGGTGGGCGGGTGTCATCATGGTCGTATGCAACGCCCTGATTCCGCAGCTCCTGTGGTTCAAGAGCATCCGCGTGAACCTGCCCGCGCTTTTCGTGATCACGATCTTCATCAACATCGGGATGTGGTTCGAGCGGTTCGTGATCATCGTGGCCAGCCTGGCCCGGGAATACGAGCCCTGGCAGTGGAACGTGTACAAGCCCGGCTGGGTGGAGATGGGGATCTTGGTGGGCAGCTTCGCATGGTTCGCCATGTGGTTCCTGCTGTTCATCCGGATTCTCCCGCCGGTGTCCGTCGCCGAGCTGAAGGAGGTCCTCCCCACGCCGCGGCGTCGCGGTCTGACCGTGTCGGCCCCCGAGGACACCGGGCTCCCGCAGGGACCGGGTCAGCGGCGAGATGAAGAGGAGGGATTCTGATGGCGGGCGGTCGCTATCTCGGCGTATTCCGTGAGGTCGACATGGCGGTCGAGGCGATCGAGAACCTCCGCGCGGCGGGGATGACCGACCTCGAGACCTACTCCCCGTTGCCCCAGCACGATCTGGAGCACGCGTTGCACCGGCCCCAGAGCCCGGTCCGCGTCTTCACGCTGGTGGGAGGGCTCACCGGGGCGGCCACCGGGTTCGCTCTGGCGATCTGGACGTCGCTGGATTGGCCGCTCATCACCGGCGGTATGCCGATCATCGCGATTCCGGCCTACGTGGTACCGGCGTTCGAGCTGATGATCCTGTTCGGCGCGCTGTCGACGGTTGCGGGGCTGTTCATCAATGCCCGGCTCGGTCCCCCGGGCAAGGGGCTGGCGTATCATCCGTCGTTCTCGGCGAGCAGCTTCGGCGTCCTCGTCGACGCGCCGCCGGACCAGGGGGAAGACGCCCGTCGGATCCTCGAGGCTGCGGGTGCCGTCGAGGTGCAGGCCTGGGACGAGGAGGGCACCCATGCCGCGTGACGTGCGCCTGATCGGCCTTGCCGCGCTGGCCGTGGCCATGGTCGGGCTGGGCGGGTGCACCCGCGTGGAGGAGATGCTCTCATCGGTCCCGGCGCTGAACTTCATGCGCGTGTCGCCCGCGCTCGATCCGTACGAGTCGCCGCGTCCTGCGCCGGTCGGGTCGGTGCCGTACCGGTCGCCAGGCGAGCACTGGGAGCCGCCGGTGGAGCGGACGGAGGCGGCGCTGCGCGCGTGGGGCGACACGTTGACCAACCCGCTGCCCATGAGCGAGGTCATCATCGCGAGGGGTCACGAGGTCTACGACGTCTACTGCGCCGTATGCCACGGCCCAACCGGCCATGGCGACGGGCCCGTCGTGGGGCCGGGGCTTTTCCCGTTCGCGCTGGACCTCACGTTGCCTGACGCGGTGCAGCGCTCCGACGGCTACCTCTACGCCATCACTCGGATCGGGCGGGGTCTCATGCCCGCCTATCAGCGGATCCCACCGTCCGACCGGTGGGCGGTGGTGAATTACATGCGCCACCTCCAGGCGGCTGAGGCTGGCGGGGCGGCAGGGACAACGGTACCGGAGCAGCAATAGCATGTCGCACGAGATGGCCGAGTTGAAGGCATATCCGCTACGGCGGCTGGACGGCCTGCCCACGGGATTGCTCGTCGGCGCCGCGGTGCTCGCGCTGGTCGGGTTGATCATGTTTGTCGCAGGGTTGGCCGCTGACGCGGACCGGGCATGGCGGGCGTACCTCTTCAACTGGATCCACTTCGCCGGCATTGCGCAGGGCGCCGTCGTGCTCGGAGCGGTGGTCACCATCACGCGCGGCGTGTGGTCCCGCCCGATCCGGCGCATCGCGCTCTCGTTCGTGGCGTTCCTGCCCATCGCCTACGTGATCCTGTTCCCGCCCATCCTGATCTTCGCCGAGCACATCTTCCCCTGGATCCACGAGGGTACGGGCGGTCGGGATGCGTACCTGAACATGCCGTTCCTGGCCACGCGAAACATCCTCTCGCTGGGCCTCTTGTTGGCAGTATCGCTGGCGTTCACGTACTGGCAGTTGCGGCCCGACATCGGGGGAGCCCGGGACGCGGGTTGGACCGGCCTCGACCCGCTGGGCCGCGGCTGGACCAGCCGCGAGCTCGAGGAGCGCAGAGCGAACCGGCTCCTGGCGCCCCTCGCGCCCATCCTGGTGCTGGCGTACGTCCTGGCGTTCACGTTCATCGCCATCGACCTGGTGATGTCACTGGATCCGCACTGGCTCAGCATGCTGATCGCGCCCTACGTGTTCATGGCGGCGTTCCTGGGTGGGCTCGCCGCGACCACCGTGGCGATCCTGCTGTACCGACATCACCTGGCGCTACATCCGTACATCGAGGGTGCCACGCTGCACGACATCGGACGTCTGCTGTTCGGCTTCTGCGTCTTCTGGGCCTATCTCTTCTGGTCGCAGTACATCGTCATCTGGTACGGCAACCTGCCCTACGAGCAGATCTTCCTCATTCCGCGGGTCCAGCCGCCTTACCTGGCGCTCTCGCTGGTCGTGCTCTTTAGCCTTTTCGTCCTTCCGTTCGCCGGCCTGCTGGGCGCGTCGGCCAAGAAGACGCCGGCGATACTGGGGGCGTTCGCCCTTCTGGTGCTGGCCGGGCTCTGGATCGAGCGCTACATGCTGATCTATCCGACCCTGTATCCGGACGTGGAGGCGGTCATCTTCGGTCTACCCGAGTTCGGCGCGGGGCTCTTCATGCTCGGTCTCCTGGTGGGGTCGGTGGCCTGGTTCGGCACGCGGTTCCCGATGCTCCAGGTGTGGCAGCCCGCAGCGGAGGTGGAGCTACTGGGCGTCGAGGTCGAAGAGGACGACCGCGTCACGGGGGCTTGAGCTCCGGCCATCCGGCCGCCCATGGATGAGCGCGCGCTGCTCTCCGAGCATGTCGTCATCGTCCTGAACGAGCCGCAGGATCGTGTGAACATCGCCGGGACCGTCCGTGCGATGATGAATACGGGCCTGCGCCGGCTCCGCCTGGTCAACCCGGTCGAGTGGGACGAGTACCGCATCGAAGGGATCGCCCATGGCTCGGAGATCGTCCGGGACCGCGTGCAGTTCTTCGACACCCTGGAATCGGCGGTTGCCGACGCAGTGGCCGTGGTCGGAACGACGGCCCGTCGTCGCGCTATGCGGCATGCCTGGGAGCACCCGCGCGATGGGGTGGAGGAGATCCTGTCCCTCGCCGGGGAGGGGAGGGGGCCGGTCGCCGTGGTGTTCGGGCGGGAGGACACGGGCCTGAGCAATGAGCAGCTCGACCGGTGCGATCGGATCTGGATGGTCCCGACCGATCCGGAACGGCCGTCTCTGAATCTCGCTCAGGCCGCGCTCCTCGTATGCTACGAGTTGTGGCTCGCGGGGCCCGGCGGTGAGAAGCCGCTGCCGCGCCCGCGCCGCGACGCACCCCCTGCCACGAGCGCGCAGCTCGACGCGGTGTTCAACGACATCGACCGGCAGCTCCAGGCGATCAACTTCTATCGCGGAGGCAAGAACCCTGAGGCCGTGCTGCGCACGCTCCGCGCGGTCATCCGGCGGGCGGGCGTGGACGAGAGGGAGGCGGCGCTCCTCCGGGCGATCGCCGCGCGGAGCCGGAAGACCATCGAGTGGCTGCGCGAAGCGGGAGGCGAGACATATCCCGCGGATCCGCCCGACCCATGACACGCATCGACCTGGACCAGGAGCACCTGGCGGGCCATGAAGACCCGGTGTCGCCTAACCCGCTGTTCCGATGGTTTCCGATGCTGGAGGCAAGCCTGCCCTGGGTACCGCTGGGGGACTGGCCGACGCCGGTCGTCCGCGTCGAGCCCGCCGCCGGCTTCGACGGCGAGCTGTGGGTGAAACGCGACGACCTGTCCAGCCCGCGCTACGGCGGCAACAAGGTCCGGAAGCTCGAGTACCTCCTGGCCGATGCGGCTCGCCAGTCCGCCCGGCGCCTGATCACGACGGGTGTCGTCGGCTCCCACCACTGCCTTGCCACGGCCGTTCACGGCGCGGGTCGGGGTCTGCCCACGTCCCTCGTCCTGTTTCCCCAACCTGAGACGGCGCACGCCCGGGAGATGTCAAACCTGAACCGGGCCTGGGCCGATGAGATACGTGACTGTTCGACCTTCGCGACCCAGCCGTTCGTGGAGGCCGCGCTGCGCTGGCGCCGGCGAAAAGACGAGCCCTACGTGATCCCGGGGGGCGGATCGAACGGACTGGGCACGCTCGGTCACGTGGGCGCGGCGCTGGAGCTGGCCGAGCAGATCCGGCGCGGCGAGCTGACCAGGCCGGACACGATCACCGTCGCGGCGGGCACGCTGGGAACGGTCGCCGGCCTGGCGATCGGGGCGGCCATGACGAACCTTACCGATCGCATCCGGGCCGTCCGCATCGTGCCGTCGACCATCGCGAACGTCTGGACCCTGTCGCGTCTTGTCGAATCCGCGCTCAGACTGCTAGCGGATGGAGGGGCGCCCGTCCCCGACGCGCGTCTCGTGACAGACCGGATCCATATGCTCGGCGAGTACCTGGGCGGCGGGTACGGTCACCCGACGGACTCGGGGGGTCAAGCCGCCGAGTGGTTCGGCGAGCGCGGCTTCGATCTGGACCCCAGCTATACCGCGAAAACGGCGGCGGCATTCCTGGACCATGTCCGAAACGCTGGGTTCGGCTGCCACCTGTACTGGCACACGCTGAGCGCCGTCCTTCCCGACGCGGCTACCGCCTCGTCCCGTTCCTGAGCCTTGCCGGCGCCGGTGTACCGCGCTACATCGAACGGGCCTACGGGAAAACGCCGATCGCCGAGGTCGACCATGCGGAATAGATACCTCTCCAGGGCGGCCGCCGCTGCTGCCGCCCTTCTCATTGCCGGCTGCGCGACGTCCCCATCTGGTACCGCCGTTTCGCCGGTCACACCCGCCCCGTTCCCGCCTGCCGACACCGTCGGACCCCTGGCCCCGGACGCGGCCGGGCTGCGGGTCGCAGAGCGAGCCGAGCTCACGGGTATGGAGCTGGGACGGATGTGGACGTTCGAGGATCCGCCCCGCGACTGGTGGCGGCGGGCGTACGATTTTGATCCGTCCGAGGAATGGCTCGAGCAGGTCCGGCTCGCATCGGTCCGGTACGGCGAGGTCTGCTCGGCGTCGTTCGTTTCGCCGAACGGCCTGGTCATGACCAACCACCACTGCGCTCGCGGCTGCATCGAGGCGCTGTCGACCCCGGACGCCGACTACCTGGAGGACGGGTTCTACGCGCCGACCCAGGCCGACGAGCTACCCTGCCCCGACCTGTACCTGGACCAGCTTCAGAGCGTCGAGGATGTAACCGCACAGGTGACCGGCGCGGCCCGCGATGTGGCGGCCGATACGGCCATCGCAAGAGCCCACCGGGAGGAGTTGGAGCGGATCGAGGAAAGCTGTCAGGAGGAGACCGGGCTGACGTGCCAGGTCGTATCCCTCTATCACGGAGGTCGGTTTCACCTATACCGGTTTCGGAGGTTCGAGCCCGTCCGGCTGGTCTTCGCGCCCGAGCACCAGGCGGCCTCGTTCGGCGGCGACCCCGACAACTTCACCTACCCCCGCTACGCGCTGGACGTGGCATTCGTCCGCGCCTACGACGAGGCGGACCATGCCGTGACCGGCGAGCCGTACTTCCGCTGGAGCGCCGCGGGCGCCGAAGAGGGAGAGGTCGTATTCGTGGTGGGAAGTCCGGGTGGGACCAGCCGGCTGCTGACCGTGTCTCAGCTCATGTACGAACGTCACCGACACCACCCGTACATTGTCCAGTACGTGGGGGAGATTGTCGACCTGTACCGCTGGATCGCTGATCTCGGCCCGGACGCGGAACGCGCGGTGCGCGAGGATCTGGCCAGCATGGAGAACGCGTTGAAGGCGTACTCCGGTCAGCTGGCAGGGTTACAGGACTCCCTCCTCGTAGGACGGAAGATCCGTTGGGAGTCCGAGCTCCGCGCGGCGGTCGCTGCCGACCCCGCGCTCGCCGAGACGTACGGCGATGTGTGGGACCGGCTTACCGAGATCCAGATCGCGCGGCTCCCCGTGGCCCAGCGCGCCTCGATCTACGACCCCGACTTCCTCGGGGATCCGCACCTGGGTGTGGCGGCCGAGCTCGTCCGTCTGGTCCGCGAGTCCGCCCGCCCGGCGGAGGAGCGGCCCGAGGGCTACGACCCGGATGGCATCGCGGAGCTGGAGCGTCGGCTGCTGGAGCCCACACCCGTCAACCCGGAGATCGCGGCTCGCCTCCTGGCTATACGGCTCGGGCTCGCCGCAGCCTTCCTCCCACCGGATGACCCGCTCGTGCAGGTGGCCATCCGGTCGGGTGAGACGCCGCAGGGCGCGGCCGAGCGACTCGTCGGGGCGTCGCGTATCCTGGACGCCGACGTCCGCCGCCGGCTGATCCGAGGGGGAATTCAGGCGATCGAGACTTCGGATGACCCCGCGGTCCGCCTGGCCAGGACCATGGTCGAGGAGCACCCGGCGTTGGGGCGGCGGGTCCGGGAGCTGACGGATGCGGAAAGCGTGCAGGAGGAGAGGCTGGCCAACGCGCTCTTCGCCATCGAGGGGACGGGCATTCCGCCGGATGCCACATTCACGCTCCGCATCACCGACGGGCTCGTGCTGCGATATCCGTTCAACGGTACCGTGGCACCCCCCCGAACCAGTTTCTTCGGGATCTACGAGCGAGCCGCCAATTTCGGCGACGAGATGCCGTTCACGCTTCCGGCCAGCTATGCTGCGGCACGGGATCGCGTCGACATGACGGCGCCCTTGAACTTCGTCGCCACCACAGACATCACGGGCGGCAACAGCGGGAGCCCCATGCTGAATCGTGACGCGGAGATCGTGGGCGTCGCGTTCGATGGCAACATCGAATCGCTTCCGAACGAGTGGCTGTTCATGGAAGGGCCCGGACGGACGGTCGGAGTCCATAGTGCCGGGATCATGGAGGCGCTGAGGAGCATCTATCGGGCGGACGCGCTGGTCCGGGAGCTTCTGGGCGATGGTGAAGCGCACCGGTGACGGGCCGGGCCCGGAGCCACCAACAAATTACGAGTCAGAACCTGAATAGGAGCGATAGAATGGCGGACGTTTACGCGTACATCGACGAGAACATGGCCCGGTTCCGGGCCGAGCTCGATGAGTTCCTCCGGATCCCCAGCGTCAGTGCCAAGTCGGAGCATATCCCCGACATGCGTCGCGCCGCGGAGTGGTTGGCGGACCGCATGCGTGAAGCCGGCCTCGAAACGATCATCGAGGCGACCGGCGGGCACCCCATCGTGGTGGGCGAGTATCGTGGCGCTGGGGCCGACGCCCCCACCGTCCTGGTCTACGGCCACTACGATGTCCAACCACCGGAGCCGCTCGACGAGTGGACCACCCCTCCGTTCGAGCCGACCGTGCGCGATGGAAGGCTGTACGCACGGGGCGCCGTGGACGACAAGGGCCAGCTCTTCTTGCACATCAAGGCGATGGAGTCCCACATGCGGGCCACGGGATCGCTCCCGGTCAACGTGGTGGTTGTCGCCGAAGGTGAGGAGGAGGTGGGCAGTGAGCACCTCATGCCCTTCATCGAGGCGAACAAGGACCGACTCGCATGCGACTACGTGGTGATCAGCGATTCCGGCATGGTGGGCCCGGGCGTGCCCACCATCGGGACCTCGCTCCGCGGTCTGGCATACCTGGAAATCCACGTCCGCGGCCCCCGATCCGACCTTCACTCCGGCAGCTACGGCGGCGCGGTCGTGAACCCGGCCACGGCACTCGGCCGGATACTCGCCTCCATGCACGATGACGATTGGCGCGTCACGATCCCGGGGTTCTACGACGACGTGGAGCCCATGGAGGACTATCGAACGAAGATACGCGACGTTCCCTTCGACCACGATGGCTTCCGATCCGACACGGGAACGGATGAGATCGGCGAAGTCGGGTTCAGTTCACCGGAACGCCTCTGGATCCGGCCTACCGCCGAGGTGAACGGCCTGCTCAGTGGCTACATCGGTGAGGGCGCCAAGACCGTGCTGCCGGCCAGGGCGATGGCGAAGGTGAGCTATCGACTGGTCCCGAACCAGGACCCGAAGCGGATCGAACAGCTGGTCACGCAGCATATCCACGCTGTCGCACCGCAGGGCGTGCAGGTCGAGGTCAGGGCTCTTCACGGTGGTCAACCCTGGCGGGCGACGCTGGGCAGTGAGCTATACGCGGCGGCGGAGCGGGCGCTCGGGGCAGCATGGGGGCGACCTGTCGTATACGCGGGCGAGGGTGGATCGATTCCGATCGTGCCGGAATTCGAGAGTCTGCTCGACGCGCCCGTCCTCCTCATGGGGTTCGGGCTGCCAGGCGAGAACGCGCACGCACCCAACGAGTGGATGAGCGTGGAGAACTTCGAAAAGGGCACCCATGCGGCCGCACGGCTCCTGACCGAGCTGGGCGGGTAGGGCGAGCTCGCCTGCGGGGACGCCGGTGGCCTACTCGGACCGGACAGCCGACCCGATCGTGACGCTCGGGTATGCGTCCGGTTCGAACCGCTCCCAGTCCCGCTGGATGCGATCCCGCACCCGCTTGACCTTGGCCGGGTAGGTGTGGCAGTTCGGCGTGTTGGTTCCGCGGACGCACCCGTTGTAGGCCAGCAGCGCCCGTCGCTCATCGCCACTGAAGCGGCCGAGCAGCCAGGCCAGGATGCTCGTGCCGTAGCAGAGGTTGTTGTCGATGTCGTACAGGTCGTCCCCGCACCCCTGCCACCGTCCCTGGTGCAGGGGCATGATCTGCATGAGCCCGCGTGCGCCCACGAAGCTCGTCGCGTTGGGCCGCCCGCTGGACTCGACGAGGAGCACGGCGACGACCGTGGCGGGGTCCAGCCCGCGCTCGTACGAGTTCTCGACCAGCGGCCACGCCACTCGCCGCGCCAGCTCGGCCCCGAGCCCCCATTTCTGGAGCGACTGTTCCACCGGCTGGACGTGGTTGCGGTACAGGAGGACGTAGGCTTCCGTGTCCCGCCCTTCGCTGCGGAGCGTCGCCATGTGGGCGCTCAGAGCTTCGAGGTGCTCCCGAGATGTGTGCGCCGCCGCCGCGATGCGGATCGGCGCGTCGGCGGGCAGCGCGATACCCCGGGTTGTGGCCTTGCCGAGGCCCAGACCTGAGAACAGGAGGATCGGCAGGAGGATGACCGGCAGCACGATCGCCCGCTTGAGCAGCCGTTCCAGCTCATCCACCATACCGACGCGTTGATCCGACACCGCGCTGCGTCGTCGCTTCGCGTTCATGCGTACCTGTGAGAATGATCAAGCGGGGAGTACGGGGGAATCTGCACCCGTACTCACCCAAAAGGCAACCCTTGCCGACTCGCCGCCTGCCGACTCGCTCCCCCCGCACCCCTGGCACGCGGCTGCCGGCTCAGTTGCTCAGCGATGCGAGCTGGTCCAGCGTGAACCGGTAATTGGCCCCGCAGAACTCGCAAGTGACATCGCTGTGTCCGCGGTGCGCCTGCTGGGTCTTGATCGCGTCGATCTCGGCCGGGCCGAGGAGGATAAGGGCCCGCTCCGCGCGGTCACGGCTGCAGGGGCAGTTGAAACGGACTGGCGTGCGCTCCAGCACCGAGAACCCGGTTCCGAAGACCCTTGCAAGGATATCCTCCGGTGACTCCCCGGCGCGGATCATCGTGGTCGGGTGCGGCAGCGCGGCCACTTCCCGCTCGATGGCCTCCACATCGTCGTCCGCCAGGCCGCCCAGGATCTGGATGATGTAGCCGCCCCCGGCCTCGACCCGCCCGGTCCGGTCCACGAAGACACCGAGCCCGACCGCGGAGGGTACCTGCTCCGACCGCGCGAAGTAGTAGGCGAAGTCGCCGCCGATCTCGCCGCTGACAAGCTCGACCGTGCTGTTGTAGGGCTCTCTCAGGCCCAGGTCCTTGATCACGGTGAGGCGACCGGTCGAGCCTACCGCCCCCGCCACATTCAGCTTCCCGTTGATCATCTCGGGGATGTCCGGCCGCGGATTGCCAACCAGGCCGCGCACCTCGCCACGGCCGTTCGCCGAGGCCAGGATGGTGCCGATCGGGCCGCCGCCCCTGACCTGGACGGTGACCAGGTGACTGTCCTTCTTCAGGGTCGAGCCCAGGAGCAGGGTCGCCGTGGCGACCCTGCCCAACGCCGCCGTCGCCGCTGGGGCGGTCGACTGGAGCCGCGCCAGCTCCCGTACGGCGTCTGTGGAGTTCACAGCCAACGCCCGCACCTTGCCGTCCAGCGCGGTGGCGCGGACGAGGTAATTGTCGTTCTGTATCGTGATCATGCTGCAAAATGACTGCGGCCCCGCGAGCGGGGCCGCACTGCCGGTCCAGGAATCAGTCGCCCTCTAAGCAACCCTAATCGGGCTCGGAGGTTCCTCGAAGCAGGACGAGGATGGCGGCCTGCGGGACCACCAGGTACTTCGTTCCGTCATACGTGATCTCGACGGCGGCTCGACGGAAGAAGATCGCATAGTCGCCAATGGCCGCCTGTACCGGCAGGAACCGGGGCTCACCGGCAACAATGCGCCAGGGCTCGTCGTCCAGTTCTGTGGGTGCGGAGATCGGCGTGCCGGGGCCCGTCGCAACGACCGTCCCCGCCTGGACGGCCTGGTTATCCACGGCAGTGGCCGGCAGGTACAATCCGACACGCGTCCGGTCCTCGCCCTCCTCCGGCTCGATGAGCACCCTGTCTCCGACAACAATCAATCGTTTGGGCTTGGCCATGCCTGGAAGGTACAACAACGGTCTGAACGCACAACAGCATGTCGTAACGACGCATAGGGACGCAGGCGCCGCGTGCGTTGAAACCTCAGCGGCGGGATATGCGTCTGGATGTGAAAGGAGGTGTGCAATGATAGAGATCCTGGTTCTGGGCGCGGCGGTCGGTGGTATCGGAGCGGGCTATGTTCGTGTCCGTCGGTTCGTGAGGGAGCGGCTCCAGTTCGTCGAGGGGGTGCAGCGACGGGGTGTGCCGCTGGCCGTGGGCACCGTATCGGCTGTGGCGATCGCGCCGGTGATGTGGCTGCTTCCGGTCGTGGGCACTGGCGCGGCGATCATGTTCGGCGCAGGTGTGGGTCTGGGGGTCGCGCACGGTGCGCGGGACATCCGTACCCGATCCTATCTGCAGACCGGTTGGTCCTGAGGGTGTCGCCGCCGGCGTGGCCAGCAGGGAGGTGGCGAGTCATCTGACCATGGCTGTGCCCCGATCCGTCGTCCAGAGTGAAGCGCTGGCTCAGACGTCGGATCAACCCGGAGGTAGCCATGCGAGGAAGCACGCCGCGGGCGGATCGCCAGCCCCACACGTTCGTGCTGGATCAGGACCTGGTGGAGCGCGCGCGCAGGGAGGTGGGGGAGCCGGATGTGGTCAGGAGCATCGAGGCGGCGCTGGCGGCTGCGATCGACTACAACAGCTGGGTGCGCGAGGTACGGGCGGGGCGTCGTGACGTATTCTCCTGACGCCGGTCAGCCCGACGCGACGAGCGTCTTTCCCAGCGACTCGATCCGCTCCGCCACGGTCCGGATCCCGTCCGTCGGGGTAGCGGGGGGCGATCGAAACTCGCGCTCCACCCTTCTCTCGAGACCGGAAAGAATCTCCTCCGACTGGCTCAGCGGCTCGGTGAGCCCGGCGCTCCGGGACAGCGTCATGGCCTGGCGGACATGATCACGGGCGTCGTCGATCTGGTCGATCATGATGGCGCCGCGGCCGAGACCCAGGTGGACCCGGGCGAGTCCCTGCGCGTCCTCCGCGTTCACGCCCCCGAGCAAGGTGGAGCGCCGCGCCTCGAACGCATCGACGTCTCCGACCTCGGCGGCGGCGAGCGCGAACTCGATCCGCGCTTCCACCGACGTAGGGTCGGCAGTCGACTCCATGACGATGACGTAACACGATTCGGCTGCCGTGCGCAGCCCGACGCTCCGGAACGCCGCCCCGAGGTCCAGCAGGATACGGGATCGATCCTCGTCGGTTGCCGGCAGGAGATCGACCGCCTGCCACCCGGCCTCGAACGCGGCTTCGGTCCTGCCCTGACCGAGCTCGATGGCACACAGGGCGGCGGCCGCCGCCGATTGGAGCCGATCGTCTTCCGCTGCCCGCTCGGACAGCCGCGCGGCGTGGGCGCGTGCTACAGTGCCTTTGCCGGATCGCTGGGCGTAGGCTGCCTGTAGCGCAACGGCGCGGCCCCAACCCAAGGCGTCGTCGATCCCGTCCGCCAGGGCTGCGGCGGCCTCGAGCTGATCGTGAGCCCGGCCCCATTCGGCGCGGTCGCCATGGAGCCGACCGAGGCTCAGCATGGAGCGCAGTCGCTGGCCGTGTACGCCATGGGTCTCCGCGACGGCGAGCGCGGTCAGGAAGAACTCCTCCGCGGCGTACCGGTGACCCGCGGCGTGGGCGGCTTCTCCCATGCCGGACGTCGCGGCGGCCACGCGCCGTGGGGAGCGACTGTCCACATCGCGGAGAAACGTCACGAGCCGGATTCGCTCGGTATCCCGGGCCCCGAGCGTACGATCGACTTCACGGCGAACATGGTCCAGCTGACGCGTCAGGGAGGCGGCCGGCACGGCGTCGAAGCCGCTGTCCAGCAGGCGACGCACGGGTCTGACCGCCAGGAAGCGCAAACGGGCCCGCCGCCCGATCTCGGCCTCGCGGTCCCAACCTTCCAGGTCCCGCAGCACCAGCCATCCAGGGAACGACCGCCCGCGGGCGGGCGGGTCGAGCCGTGCGATCCGGTCATACCGTGCCATGATCAGCTGTCCCCGACGGGCCGGATCTCGGGATCCCCCGGCACGGCGGCGACGAAGGCCGCGAGCGCCGACTCTAGCCCTTCCGGGTTCCGCTGGGGCGTCGGTTTGCCACCGACCGTCACCTTGATCGCCCGGCGGAAGGCGGCGCCCGAGGAATACCCCAGCTGCAATGCCACGGACTCGACGCTACGCCCGGGCTCCAGCAGCCATCGGAGCCCGTACACGATCCGGAGCCAGAGGAGGATGTGGCCGGGCGTGGGCAGGCCCCAACGCTCGCAGCGTCGCTCCAAGGTCGACACGGACATCCCATTCGCCGTCGCAAGGTCGGGCACCTGGATCCCTTCCGGTACGCCGTCGGCGGCCGACCGCACCAGCGCGCGAGCCTCGGGACCGACCCGTCCGTCGAGCCGCCGGTCGATCTCCGCGGCCAGCGCATCCGATGCCGCACGCTGCAGGATCTCCGAAAGCAGTCCGGGATCGGAAACCTCGGGCGCCACCAGCACGTCCGTCGCACCCGCCTTGCCCAACCGGAACAGGTCCCGGCCGTCCATGTCGCCCCACACGAGGATCGGCGTAAACGGGTACCGGGTGGCGAACCGAAAGACGCGCAGGACCCCGTCCTTCCCGCGCTCCGCGTGAAGGTCGGCGACGGCCGCGGCGACCGGCTCCCGCTTCACCGTCTGGTCGAGGTCGCGCCAGTTGCGGGCCCACGCCATGCGGTGGCCGGGGAGAGCGGCTCCGAGCGCGCTCCGATCTGCCTCTTTCGGCAGAAGGGCGGCAATAAGCGCCATATCCGTCCGGTTAGGGTGGGGCTGCGGTCGCAGTGTAATCCGCGCGAGGGCTCGCGTGCAAGGCTCCCGCCGCCGCCCGGTCGCGGCGCGGTCCAGTACCCTGGCGGCGGGACGGACCGCGCCGTGGGATCGCGTCAGCCCAGCTCGGATCGCGGCGGCTCGGCGATGCCGGTCTCGAGCCAGGAGTGACGTCCTTCGAGGACCTCCTGGGCGAAGCGATACGTGGCGTCGTCGTCGTTGTCGAAGATCCGTTCGAAGGTCGCATCGACGCGCCGACGCGCGTGCCGGCAGAAGATGTCCGCCATCTTGATCGGCCCGCTATCCGCGCCGTTCTGACCCCTGAGCTTCGCGGCGTAGGCGCAGCTGGTCGCGATAGCGAAAAGCTCCGCCCCGATCTCGACCATCCGGAACAGCACCGCCTGTTTCTTCTCGAGCTTCGGTCCGAACCGGCCCATCGCGTACGCCAGCGTCCGGGCCAGCTTCCGGGCGCGACGCTCGGCGAAGCGGATGTGGCTGGCCAACTCGCCGAAATCCCCGTGACGGGGCCACCGGCTCCACCCGGTGACATTGCCGGCGTACCAGCCGGCCATGTAGGTGCCCAACCCGACCGCATCCTTTGCGCGCTCGCCCATGGACGCATCCGGCTCGACGAACCGACCGGCCTTCTGGAGGTGGGGGTCGACGGCCTCCCGGGCGATGAACAGCCGCATGATCTCACTCGAGCCCTCGAAGATCATGTTGATCCTGAGGTCACGCATCACCTGCTCCAGCGGGACCGGCGCCTCGCCGCGGTTCCGTAGCGATTCCGCCGTCTCGTAGCCCCGGCCGCCCCGGATCTGCATGGTCAGGTCCGCAATACGCCACGCCGTCTCCGAGTTGAACATCTTGGCCATGGCCGCTTCGAGGCGGATATCGTAGTCCTCCGCATCGGCCAGCGCCGAGGCGACCTCGGCCACGGCTTCCATTGCGAACGTATGGGACGCGATCTCGCCCAGCATCTGAGCGACTGCATCATGCTTGCCCACCGGCGCACCCCACTGGACGCGGTCGGCCGCAAACTCGCGGGCGACGCGGGTGCACCATTTCCCGGCGGCCGCGCAACTCGACGGAATGGTCAGGCGACCGGTGTTGAGCGTGATGAGCGCCAGCTTGAGACCCCGGCCTTCGGCCCAGAGAAGGTTCTCCTTCGGGACCCGCACGTTCCGGAACTTGACCAGCCCGTTCTCGATCCCCCGCAGACCCATGAACTCGAGCCGGTGCGTGTTCTCGACACCCTCCCAGCTGTTCTCGACGATGAACGCGGAGATGGGGCGGCGGGACTTGCCCTCCTTGGCCGGGGTTCGGGCCATGACCACCATCACGTCGGCCACGGGCGCGTTGGTACACCACAACTTCTCGCCGTTCAGGATGTACGCTTCGCCGTCGTCCGTCGGGTCGGCCGTGGCGGCCATCCGGGCCGGGTCCGACCCCACATCAGGCTCGGTCAGCGCGAACGCCGAGATCTCGCCGGCCGCGAAACGAGGCAGGTACTTCTGCTTCTGCTCCGGCGTGCCGAACATCTTGAGCGGTTGGGGCACGCCGATGGATTGATGGGCCGAGAGGAGGACGCCGATGGCGGAAGAGTAGGAGCCGATCATGGCCACGGCGCGGCCATACATGGTCTGGGAAAGCTCGAGCCCGCCATACTCCTGCGGGATCTTCATTGCGAACGCCTTCCGCTGGCGCAGCCCCTCCATCACGTGCTCGGGGATACGGCCTTCCTTTTCGATCTGGAGGCCATCCACCTCGCGCTTGAGGAAGTCCTCCATGTCCCGCATGAACGCCTCGCCGCGCTCCCGGACCTCGGGGTCGGGCTCCGGGATCGGGTGTACGAGGTCCATGCGGAGATTGCCCAGGAAAAGCTCGCGCACGAAGCTCGGCTTGACCCATTCCTTCTCACGAGCCGACTCGGCGACCTCGCGGGCGTCGCGCTCGGTGACCGTCTGGGAGGTGACCTTCCGCTCAGGTGCTTCTGTGGTGCTCATGTTGTCCTCGCGGGACTCGCAGTGATCGCACGGTTATCGGGCTGTTCCCGATACTGGCAAATTACCGGCCGCGAGGCGGGTGTGCCATACGCGCGGCCGCGCGCGCGCATGCTGACTGAGACTATCGGAAACTACCGGAGCATGAGCTTGGCGATCGTCTGCTTCTGCATGTTGGACGTGCCCTCGTAGATGGTTCCCACCTTCGCGTCCCGATACAGCTTCTCGACAGGGTACTCGGTCGTGAAGCCGTAGCCGCCGTACAGGTCCACGCAGAGGGATGCGATGCGCTGGGCAGCCTCCGACGCGAACAACTTGGCCATGGCCGCCTCGGCCAGGAACGCACGCTGCGCTTCCTTCAGACGGGCCGCGTTGTAGACCATGAGGCGCGCAGCCTCCAGCTCGGTGCGCATCTCGGCCAGCTGGAACTGGACGCCCTGGAACTGACCGATCGGGCGGCCGAACTGCTCGCGCTCCTGGACGTACCGGACCGTGTGGTCGAGCGCGCCCTGCGCCAGTCCCACCATCTGGGCACCGATCCCGATCCGACCTTCGTTGAGCTGCTCGATCGCGATCTTGTAGCCCTGGCCGACCTCGCCGATCACGTTCACCGACGGGACCCGGCATCCGTCGAAGCTTAGCTCGACGGTGGACGATGCGCGGATCCCCAGCTTGTCCTCCTTCTTGCCCACGCTGAATCCGTGCGTATCGCGCTCGATGAGGAACGCGGTGATGCCCTTGTAGCCATCCTCGGGGTTCGCGTTGGCGAACACGATGAAAAGCCCCGCTTCGCCGCCGTTGGTGATCCAGAGCTTGGTCCCGTCGAGGATCCAGTGGTCGCCGTCCGGTCGCGCCCGCGTCTGGAGGGCGAACGCGTCGGACCCGGAGCCGGCTTCCGACAGGGCGTACGCGCCCACCGTGTCGGCGGCGAGACGCGGAAGGTAACGCTGCCGCTGGTCGTCACTCCCGTACCGCATGATGCAGGTGTCGACCAGCGTATTCTGGACATCCACGAGCACGGCGACCGCCGGATCGACCCGGGAGAGCTCCTCGACCACGAGGACGGAAGAGAAGAACGAGGTGCCGGCACCGCCATACTCTTCGGGGATCTCGATGCCCATGAGTCCGAGCTCGAACAGCGTGTCGATCAGCGACGGATCGAGCCGGGCGGACCGGTCCATGTCGTGAACGAGCGGCGCGATCTGCTCTTCCGCGAACTGGCGTACCATGTCGCGGAACATCCCCTCTTCCTCGCTCAACATCGTAAGCGCCGGCCGCTCCAGGTCGGTGATCATCGCTCGCCCCGCGGGTGGAAGTCTTCGCGACCGTGATTAACGGCCGCCGGTGGGCTATACTAGTCCCGCCCGCAGGGGACGGAAAGTGAGGGAGTCGACCGCCATGGACGAGACAAGCTGTCGCGAGATGGTCGAGCTGGTTCGCAAGACGCGACATGACGTTGCCAGCCCGATCACCGCCGCGCTGGGTCACGTGCAGCTGCTGATGGAGGAGCCCGCCGCCCAGGACGCGGAAGTCCAGGAATCCCTCAAGCTGGTCGAGAGCGAAATTCGTCGCCTGATCGACATTCTGGGCCGGCTGAAGGACGTGAGGGAATAACCGTACAGCGCCGCACCACCCCGCTTGCGCCCGGCTACGGGTGTCACCATCCTGACTCGCCGGTTCACGCACACGCACTGGAGGAGAGATGGCCGACTTGCCTTCGGGTCTCCTGTACTCCGAGGAGCACGAATATCTAGCCGCCACCGACGACGACAACGTCTACCGCATCGGTATCACCGACTACGCCCAGGGCGAGCTGGGTGACATCGTATATGTGGAGTTGCCATCCGCCGGGGACACGTTCGGGAAGGGCGACACGTTCGGTACCGTCGAGGCGGTAAAGGCCGTAAGCGATCTGTACATGCCGGTCACCGGTGAGGTGGTGGAGGTCAACCCGGCACTGAACGACGACCCGTCGCTCATCAATTCCGACCCGTACGGCGAGGGGTGGATGGTGGCGATCCGGGTCAGCAATCGCGAGGAGATCGACGGGCTGCTCAGCCCGGAGGACTACGCCAAGCACATAGGATGACGCGCGGCTTTCACAGCGCGGGAGGTTTGCCATGGCACGACTGACCTGGCACGGCCACTCGACGTTCACGCTCGAGACGGACCAGGGCCACCGGATCATGTTCGATCCGTATCTGGACGAGAATCCGAAAGCCGACATCAGGGTGGAGGATGTGAAGGAGCTGGACTACATCCTGGTGAGCCACGGCCATTTCGATCACTTTCAGGACGCCATCCCCCTCGCCCGCCAGACCGGCGCCACACTGGTGGGGACATTCGAGATCGTCGGGTTCTGCCAGGAGAAGGGGTTGAAGAACGTCCACGCCATGCACATCGGCGGCGGATACCACTTCCCCTTCGGCTACGCCAAGATGACGCCGGCGCTGCACGGTGGGCAGGTGGACGGCGATGAGGAAGGCGCGTTCACCACCGTGCCGGGCGGGTGGTGGCTGGACATGGATGGGAAGCGGCTGTACTTCGCCGGTGACACGGCGCTGTTGACCGACATGCAGCTGTTGAAGGGCAAGGTGGATGTGGCTTTGCTGCCGATCGGCGACAACTTCACCATGGGCCCGGACGACGCGGCCCGTGCGGTCGAGTTCATTGAGCCCAGGGTGGTCATCCCGATGCACTACTCCACCTGGGAGCCCATCGAGCAGGATCCCAACGAGTTCCGTGACAAGGTGGGTGGCCGGGCGGAGGTCGTGATCCTGGATCCGGGCGACAGCTACAACTTCTAGGAGAGCCATGATCGAGCTCGTCCCGATCGCGGGGATGATTTTTTCGCTCCTCCTGGCACTGATCATCGGCGGGTTCGTCCTGATGTACCCGCTGACTCGCCGGCTTGGGCAGCTGATCGAGCTGCGGCTGGAGGAGCGTCGGACCGGCAAGGACGACGCGGCGATCGCTGCGGCGCTCAACCAGCTGAGGATGACCCTGGAAAGCATCCAGCGGGAGGTCAGCCTGTTGCAGGAGCGGCAGGACTTCACCGACCGGCTGCTCGAGTCGGAGGCGGGGCGGGGCGCTGCCGGGCCTTCGACCGAGCCGGGGGGCCAGGGCGACGCCAAGCCATGACCGGCGAGGCGGACCGGCTGGAATCGGCGACGCTCGGCGGCGGCTGCTTCTGGTGCGTCGAGGCTGTATTCGAGAGGCTGGTCGGCGTGAAGCGGGTCGTGTCCGGGTACGCCGGTGGACACCTCCCGGACCCCACCTATCGAGCGGTCACGACGGGTGGCACGGGTCACGCCGAGGTCGTCCGGGTCGAGTTCGACCCGGCGACGATCGACTACCGATCCCTCCTCGACGTGTTCTTCGCAACCCACGACCCGACGACGCCGGATCGGCAGGGTCATGACGTGGGGCCGCAGTACCGCTCCATCATCCTGTACGAGAACGACGCGCAACGGGCCACCGCGGAGGCGGTGGTGGCGGAGCTCGACGCCACCCGGGCGCTTGGCGCGCCGATCGTAACGGAGATCGCGCCGCTAGACACGTTCTACCCCGCCGAGGCCGAGCACCAGGAGTACTACCGCCGCAACCCGGACCAGGCGTACTGTCGGGTCGTGATCTCGCCCAAGGTCGCGAAGCTGAGGGCGGAGTTCGCGGACCGCCTGCGGGGCGGTCCGACCTCGTAGGGGTGATCAGGCGCGGCCACCACGCGGTCGTCGGTCGCGCTCAGGCCACCGTGGTCGACAGCACCTGCGCCGCTACCCGGCGTAGGAGGAAGAACAGTAGCAGGATGACGACGACCGCGATCACCAAGCGACGCGGTCGCTCCCGCCCCGCGTCGGCTCGCCCGTCGGACCCCCGCTCGCGCCGCCGCCGTGCTCTCCGGTTCACGCCCTACCGTCCGTCTTGCCCGGGCTCGGGCTCCCCATCGGCCCGGGCGCCGGGTTTGTTCTGGACGCGGATGATGCCATAGACCATCTCCTGACCGAGGCGGGACAGGAGATAGAAGGCGACGATGACGACCAACGCCCACAGGACGAGGAACTGGTCGGACGGCCCCACAACGATGGCGATCCAGAACGACAGGGCGACGGCTGCCGCGAAGGCCAGGGCGCGGCCGAGCCATGCGGCCCGACGTCGTTCGGCCTGGCGGCATTCATCGCACCAGAGCATCCGGTCCAGCTCGTCGGACGTGCGGACACGGCCACACCGGCGGCAGCGTAGCGTATCGTCCAGGTCGACCATGTGACACCTCGCTCGGGTCCGTCGCGCCCCTGCCTGGCGGACATGGTGTGGATAGAGGAGCGGCGGAGCAAGACCACGTCGTCGGGTAATGCCCACGACACCGTGCCGTAGCCGAGTGGCGTTTCCCGGGCCGCACGCGCAAGTTGCTGCGATCCAGAATCGCCTGCGCCGGAGGGGATGCGATGTCGTTGCTCGTACTGGTGGTGATCGCCTACCCGCTGCTCCTGATCGGGATCAGCGTGTGGCGATCGCGTCGGGTCAAGAGTCACGCCGATTTCATGGTAGCGGGCCGGGACGTGCCGGTGCTCCTGCTCGTCGGGACTTTGGTCTGCACGTGGATCGGGTCCGGCTCGCTGTTCGGCGGGGCCGGCCTGGCGTACCGCGTAGGCATCGCGGAGCTCTGGTTCTCGTTCGGAGCGTGGATGGGGCTGGTCGTCGTGTATTTCCTGGCGGGCCGGGTGCGGCGCATCGCTCAATACACCGTACCAGACCTGCTCGAAAAGCGGTACAACGCTACCGCGCGCCTCCTGGGCACCATCGCCGTGATCCTGGCCTATGTCACTATCGCGGCGTACCAGTTCCGGGGCGGTGGCTGGATCCTTTCCATCGTCACGGATGGCGCCATCACACCGACGCAGGGGATGCTCATCACCGCGGCCGTGATCGTGGTCTTCACGGCGCTGGCGGGCATGGTGTCCATTGTGACCGTCGACATTTTCAACGGCCTGATCATTACCGGCGCGATCCTGCTGGCGTTGCCGTACATGGTGTTCTCGGCGGGCGGCATAGGGGAGGTGCTGGCGGCGCTGCCGAACGAACACAAGACGGTCCTCGGTGGACACAACGTGCTCTGGGTCTTCGGCGTGGCCATGCCCACGTTCCTCCTCCTGCTCGGCGAGAGCGGCATGTACCAGAAGTTCTTCTCGGCCCGTGACGAATCCGCGGCCCGGAGGGCCGTGATCGGGATGGTGCTGGGCGTAGTCCTGATCGAGACGACGCTCGCGCTCCTCGCCATCGTGGGCCGCGCCGTCTACCCGGATCTGGTCGAGCAGATGACCGTGATCGGGGTCGCGGCTTCGGAGACCGTCATCCTCTACATCGCCGCGCAGGGGCTCCCGATCATCCTGGGCGCCGTGCTCCTGGCCGCCGCCGTCGCCATCGTGCTGTCGACCGGCAACACATTCCTGCTGGTACCGTCCACCAACGTGAGCCACGACATCTACGAGCGGTTCATCTCGCCGGACGCGTCGGAGCAAAAGAAACTCGCGGTCCAGCGCGCGTTCGTGGTCCTGTTCGGCGCAATCGGACTCCTGCTGCTGACGCAGTTCGACACGGTCCTGGCCATGGCGCTCTACGCCTACTCGCTGGTCGGCGCGAGCCTGACGCCGGCGCTGCTCGCCGCGTTCCTGTGGAAGCGGGTGACGCCTGCGGGTGGGGTGGCGTGCATTGCCGGCGGCCTGGGCTCCATCGTGGGGATCGGCGTCCTGGACCGGCTGGGCGTCGATTTCACGGTCACCGTCGGCGGCGATCCGTTCAACCTGGCCGGCTACGACTACATCGTGATCCCGGGTGTGATCACATCCATCACGCTCATGGTGGTGGTCAGCCTGCTGACGAAGCCATCGCCGCCGGAGAAGTGGGCGCCGTTCTTCACGAAGGCGTGAGGCGAGCCGCCTCCGCCAGCTCGCGGATGATGTCACCGGCGGGCCGGATCTCGTGGATCCCGGCAACGCTCCGGCCCGCCTGCCAGAAATCACGCTTCCCACTCTCGTCGTAGGACGAACGACGCAGCTTCCACCCGGACCAGAGCGCATAGATCGTCCGCATCAGCCGCTTGCGGCGCCGGCCGCGCAACATCCAGCGCGCCAGTGGTCCGGCGCGCGTGCCCAATCGTTCGACATAGGGCGTCCGGATGACGGCCAGGGGAACCCCGGTCACGCGCTCCGTCAACACGATATCGTCCTCCGTCGCGTCGAGGATCGCCTGCTTGTACGGCTGCGCCGCCGTGCATTCCGTCGTCGCGATGAAACGGGTTCCCATCTGCACTCCGGCATACCCGAGGCGGAGGGCCTCGACGAACTCGGCTGGCGTGCCCACGCCGCCGGCGCAGACCAGGGGCACGCCCAGGTCGCCCAGCTCGTCCATCAGCTCCGCCGGCGTCCTTGGGCCGGCATGGCCGCCCGCCCGGCTGTTCACGCCGATCAGCCCGTGCGCCCCGCTCTCCAGCCCCTTCAACGCCCAGCGCCGCTCCGTGACGTCGTGATAGACGACGCCGCCAACCGGCTCCACCCGGTCGACCACCCAGCGCGGCTTGCCCAGCGAGGTGATGAAGAACCGGACGCCCTCCTCCAGGGCGATGTCCACCCATTCTTCCATGCGGCGTTCGTAGGCCCGCGATGAAGACTCGATCAACGCGTTCATCCCGATCGGCCGGGCGGTGAGGGTTCGGATGTAACGGAGGCCTTCCCTGAAGTCGTGGCCATGGACGAACGTGAGCGATACAGGCTGGACGATGCCGATGGCGCCGGCCTCCGACGCGGCGGCCACGAGCTCGGGGTTCGAGCACGGGTACATGGCGCCGCAGATAATGGGAAGCTCGATGCCTGCGGATCGGGTCAGGGGGGTCTGGAGGGTCATCCCGGGTGGGGGTCACTTGGGGAGAGGTGCCAGGTTACGGACATGCGGGCCACGGTATCGCCGGCTGCGTCGGTGAGCTCCGCGGTGGCGGTGGAGCTCTGGTCTTCGCGAACGGCGTCCGGCGGCGCGGCTCGGCCTGCCGCCGTGATGGGGCCGCGTGCCTTCTTGATGTAGTCGATCTCTATACGGACCGGGATGCCACGGACATCGTCAGGCAGAGCCGTGGTCATGGCCAGGCCGCTGGCGAGCTCACCGAGGTTGGCGAGGGCCAGGGCGTGGACGGAGTGGAGGTGGTTGCGGATGCGGCGTCGCTCACGGATCTGGACGCGGGCGTGGCCGGGCTCGAGCAGGGTTACGCGGGGGCGGATCGTCGCTGTATAGGGTATCATTCGCCCCAGGATGATGCCGAACACCAGGCGCCCACCCGGAAGCCTCGATAGGCGGCGCCACAGGGTTCTGAGTCTTCGGCCCGGCGTGCTCATGCGATAAGATACGAGCGGCGCACCGACTGCGCTCGTCACCCCGCGTCGTCTGCGCCGGTGCGGTCCGCCAGCGGCGGGTTGACGGCTTGTGATGGCGGCACACTCCCGGGTACCTTGCGTTGCTGTCGAGCCAGGCGCGCCAACTCCATGAGAGTCAGGAAAATGTCCGTCCAAGATAGACGTCACCCGCTCGCGTACACCGACCTGTTCGTCCGGCGGCACCTCGGGCCTCGCGAGGACGAGGTGGAGGAGATGCTCGCGTTCCTGGGCTACCAGGCCCTCGATGACCTGGTGGACACGGCCGTGCCGCGGAGCATCCGGCTGGATCGGCCGCTCGAGCTGGACCCGCCCCTGAGCGAGATCGAGGCGCTGCGTGAGCTCCGCGCGATCGCAACGAAGAACCGGCTGTTCAGGTCGTACCTGGGGCTCGGGTACAGCGGGACCGTGACGCCCCCGGTGATCCAGCGCAACGTCCTCGAGAACCCGGGCTGGTACACCGCGTACACGCCGTATCAGGCGGAGATCTCGCAAGGCCGGCTGGAAGCGCTGCTGGTGTTCCAGACCATGATCATCGACCTGACCGGGCTCGAGATCGCCAACTCCTCGCTCCTCGACGAAGCTACGGCGGCGGCTGAGGCCATGGCCCTGTGTCAGGCGGCGACGAAGGGGGATCGCACGGCGTTCCTCGTGTCTCAGGATTGCTTGCCGCAGACCATCGACGTCGTACGCACGCGGGCGCGAGCGCGAGGTTGGACCGTGCAGGTGGGAGATCATCGGGAGTGGGAGGTGGGCCCGGACGTGTTCGGCGCGCTGGTCCAGTATCCGGCGGCGGACGGAGCGCTACACGAGTATTCCGAGGTCGTCGCCCGGGCGCACGAGGCGGGGGCGCTGGTGGTCGCTGCGGCCGACCTTCTGTCTCTTACGCTGCTGAAGCCGCCGGGGGATTGGGGCGCGGACGTGGTGGTAGGGAGCACGCAGCGGTTCGGGGTGCCCATGGGGTTCGGCGGCCCCCACGCGGCCTATTTCGCCACGAGGAGCGAGTACAAGCGGCAGGTCCCAGGTCGGATCATCGGAATCTCCAAAGACTCACGTGGTCGCGACGCGTACTACATGGCCCTCCAGACGCGGGAGCAGCACATCCGGCGCGAGAAGGCGACGAGCAACGTGTGCACCGCACAGGTGCTGCTGGCGGTCATGGCGGCCATGTACGGAGTCTACCACGGCCCGAACGGGCTGCGCCGGATCGCAGGCCGGGTCCACCGACTCACGGCGGTGCTGGCGGATGCGCTCGAGCGTCTCGGTCACACGGTCGTCCACAGGCCGTTCTTCGATACCCTGCGGGTCGAGCTTGGCGGACGGTCCGCGGACGACCTGCTCCAGGCCGCGCGGGAGCGGGGGATCAATCTGCGGTCGCTGGGCGATCGGACGGTGGTCGTCGCGCTGGACGAGACCGTTACGCGAGCCGATGTGGTCGACCTCATGGAGGTGTTCGCCGGCGATGGCGGCGACCGGAGCCGATTCCTCGGCTGGCTCGATGAGCTGGGCGAGACCATGCATCCGAACTTCCCGGAGCCGTTCCAACGGACGACGCCGTTCCTCACCCATCCGGTCTTCCACCGGTTCCGCTCCGAGCATGAGATGCTGCGCTATCTGAAGCGCCTGGAGAACAGGGACCTGTCGCTGACCGGGTCGATGATCCCTCTGGGTTCGTGCACGCTCAAGCTAAACGCCACCGCGGAGATGTTTCCAGTCAGCTGGCCGGAGCTCGCGTTCATGCACCCGTTCGCCCCGGACGACCAGACGGAAGGCTACCGCGAGATGATCGGCCAGCTGGAGGCGTGGCTGGCCGAGATCACGGGGTTCCATGCCGTGTCCATGATGCCGAACGCCGGCAGCCAGGGCGAGCTGACCGGGCTGCTGGTGATCCGCGGCTACCATGAGGCACGTGGTGACGGGCACCGCGACGTGTGCCTGATCCCGCAGTCGGCGCACGGCACGAATCCGGCGAGCGCAGTGATGGCCGGCCTGGACGTGGTGGTCGTCAAGAGCGACGAGAACGGCAACATCGACGTGGAGGACCTGCGGTCGAAGGCGAGCGAGCACCGTGATCGTCTGGCGGCCATCATGGTGACGTACCCGTCGACCCACGGCATCTTCGAGGAATCGATCCGCGAGATCTGTTCGATCGTGCACGAGTCGGGCGGCCAGGTCTATATCGATGGCGCCAACATGAACGCCATGGTGGGGGTGAGTCGGCCGGGGGACTTCGGCGGCGATGTGGCGCACCTGAACCTCCACAAGACATTCGCCATCCCCCACGGCGGCGGTGGGCCGGGCATGGGCCCGATCGGCGTGGCCGAGCACCTGGCCCCGTTCCTCCCCGGACACCCCGTGGTGCCGACGGGGGGAGAACAGGCTATCGGCGCCGTGAGCGCGGCGCCCTACGGTAGCCCGAGCATCCTGCCGATCTCGTGGATGTACATCCGGATGCTGGGCGCCGAGGGCGTGACTCTGGCGACGAAGCTGGCGATCCTGAACGCCAACTACGTCGCTCGTCGGCTGGAGGGTCATTTCGAGGTCCTGTATACCGGGCGGGACGGAACGGTGGCGCACGAGTGCATCATCGATCCGCGGCCTCTCAAAGCGACGGCTGGCGTCGACGCGACCGACATCGCCAAGCGCCTCATCGACTACGGGTTCCACGCGCCGACCGTGTCGTTCCCCGTTCCGGGCACCCTCATGGTGGAGCCGACGGAGAGCGAGTCGAAGGAGGAGCTGGATCGGTTCTGCGACGCCATGATCGCCATTCGCGAGGAGATCCGCCGGATCGAGGCGGGCGAGTGGGAGCAAGGCAACAATCCGCTGAGCAACGCGCCGCACACCGTGGACATGGTGGTGAGCGACGCATGGGACCGACCGTATTCCCGTGAGGTGGCCGCGTTCCCCGAGCCCGGGCGCGAGCAGAAGTTCTGGCCCTTCGTGGGCCGGATCCAGTCTGCGTATGGCGACCGGAACCTGGTTTGCGCGTGCCCGCCGGTGGCGGAATACGAGACGGCACCGGCGTAGGCGCTCGCGACGCCGTGGCCGGCTCTTCGCCCCCGGCGTCGGGGCCTCCGGAGCCTACCGTCTGGCGGTTGATTTTGGGGAGCGGAGCGGGTCTGCGACCGCTCAGCGGCAAGGCCAACATGGCCCTGGACGCCGCGCTCCTGGAGTCCGTCGCCGGTGGGGCTACGCCCGTCGTTCGGTTCTACCGGTGGCGTCCAGCGTGCCTGTCGTTCGGCCGCAACCAGCCGGCCCGAGGTCTCTACGACCTGGACATGGCGGCCCGGCACGGGGTCGACTTCGTGCGCCGGCTGACGGGCGGCCAGGCCGTGCTCCACGACGACGAGCTGACCTACTCGGTCACCGCACCGATCGGCACGATCGGGCGGCCGCGCCGTGCGTATGGACGCATCAACCGTGCGCTGGTGGACGGCCTGAACGCGCTCGGTGCCGAAGCGGAGCTCGCGGCTGGGGCCGGACCGGAAAGCGGCTCCGCCGATTGGCGGGCCCCGTGCTTCCGCAGACCGGCGGAGGGCGAAGTCGTGGTCCGGGGTCGCAAGCTGGTGGGTAGCGCACAGCGGACGGAGAGAGGTGTGATCCTCCAGCACGGGTCCGTGTTGCTGGGCGGCAGCCAGGCGTTGGCGGAGCAACTGTTGCGCGATACGGACCTGGCGGACGCCAGCGCCGCGCCGGAGGGCTGGACCACGCTGGACGCCGAGCTGGGAGCCCGGGCCGGTTGGGATGCGCTGCTGGACGCGCTGGTCCCGGCGTTCGAGCGCGCCCTCGGCACCAGACTTGCCCCCGGAGCCCCCGGTGCAACGGAGGCCGAGCTCGCCGGTCGACTGGGGGAACGGTTCGCCTCTCCCGGCTGGACCTGGCGGCGCTGACTCACTATCGGAGGACCAATGCAGCCGACTCGTACGCTGACCGGACTCGCGGGCCTCGGCCTGGCGTTCGTGCTCACCTTCCTGGCGTGCGCCCCGTCCCCCGACGCTCGGGGGGGAACGGTCATCGTCGGGATGCGAACGGACTTCGGGGGGTTGAACCCGATCACGAACAGCAGCCTCACCACCGACCACGTGATGAAGTTCGGTCTGTTCACTCCGCTGCTCCAATACGACGAGGACCTGAACCCATCGCCGCACCTGGCGGAGTCCTGGGAGCTGCACGGGGACACGGCAGTCACGTTCACGCTGCGCGATGACGTGCGATGGCACGACGGCCAACCCGTAACGGCGGAGGACGTGAAGTTCACGTTCGACATGGCCAAACAGCCGGAGACTGCGTCCCTGTTGGCGTCCGCGTACCTGGCGCCGGTGGCGTCGGCCGAGGTGATCGATCCGCGCACGATCCGGTTCCGGTTCGCGTACCCGCACGCCCAGGCCCTGGAGGATTTCTGGTGGCCGCCGGTGCCCCGTCACCTGCTGGAGGGGATCGCGCCGGCGGAAATGGCGAATGCCCCCTTCAACCGCCGGCCGGTCGGTAGCGGGCCGTACCGGTTCCGGGAGTGGCGAGCGAACGAGCGGATCGTGCTGGAGCGGAACGACGACTATCCGGAGGGGTTGGGCGGCGCGCCCGAAGCCGACCGCGTGGTGTTCCGGATCATCCCCGAGCCCGCGACGCGGTTGACCGAGCTCCTGACCGGTGGGATCCACATCCAGCTGAACGTGGAGCCGGACCAGGTCCAGCGAGTGGAACAGACGCAGAACGTCGAGGTCCATGCGGCACCCGGCACGACCCTGTTCTACATCGGCTGGAACAACGTCCGGCCGCCGTTCGACGACGCGGCGGTCCGGCGCGCCATGACGCTGGCCATCGACCGCCAGGAGATAATGGACGCGCTGCTCCGTGGTCACGCCCGGATCGCGACCAGCACGGTGCCGCCCTGGCACCCCTACTATCCCGGCCTCGACCCGCTCCCCCACGATCCGGACGCGGCGGCGCGTCTCCTGGACGACGCCGGTTGGCGTGACCGTGGCGATGGCGTCCGACAGAACGCCCAGGGCCAGCCGCTTCGCTTCCGGCTCCTGACCAGCGAGCGACATCTGAACCGTGCCGTCGTCGAGGTGGTGCAGAGCCAGCTGCGACGGGTGGGCGCCACCGCCCAGATCGAGGTCCTCGAGTTCCAGACCATGCTGACACAGCATCGCAACCGCGAGTTCGACGCGGTGCTCAGCAACTGGGTGCTGGACAACTTCCAGATGGCCTCCGCCCCTCGCTCCCTGTTCCATTCGGAGCAGGCCGACATCGAAGGGTCCGCGAACCGGAGCGGCGTCCGGAACGCGCGGCTCGACCAGCTGATCGAGGCGGGTGCGGTGGCTACGGACAGTGACCGGGCGCGGCAGGTGTGGCGCGAGCTGACCGAGGTGCTCCAGCAAGAGCAGCCGTTCACCTTCATGTTCTGGATGGACGATATCTCCGGCGCCCGGGACGTGGTATCGGGGTACCGCACGGATGAGCGGAGCGAGTTCGTGAGCATGCGCGAATGGTCCGTCCGGTGATCTGACCCGACACGGCATGGGGAGCTACATCGCTCGTCGTCTCCTTGGGTCGATCCCCCTGGTCCTGGGGATCGCCACGATCATCTTCTTCGTGGTCAACCTGGCCCCCGGTGATCCGACGGCGTTGTACTTCCAGCAGGGTGTGCCGCCGGAGGTGCTGGACCAGATCCGGCGAAATTTCGGCCTGGACCAGCCCATCCACGTCCGCTACTGGCGCTGGATGGTTGCGTTCTTCACGGGCGACTTCGGCTATTCGTACGCCCATGCCCGGCCGGTCCTCGACATCATCCTCGAGACGCTGCCGGCCACGCTCATGCTCGCCCTCTCGACGTTGGTCCTGATCTTCGTCATCGGCGTGGTGACCGGCGTCCTCCAGGCGGTCCGGCAGCATCGGGCCGTGGACCGAGTGCTCAGCGTGCTGTCGTTGTTCTTCTACTCCATGCCGTCCTTCTGGCTCGGTCTGATGCTCATGCTCCTCTTCTCTCTGAAGGCCCACGAGTGGGGGTTGCCGTTCGCGCTTCCCCCCACGGGGATGACGAGCGTCGACCACGAGTTCATGGGCTTCGGCGAGCAGATCGTCGACCGGATCCGCCACCTCATCCTGCCGGTCGTCACGCTCAGCCTGGTCATGGCCGCGGGGATCGCCCGCTTTACGCGGGGCCAGATGCTGGAGGTGATCCGCCAGGACTATATCCGGACCGCGCGCGCGAAGGGGCTTCCCGAGAGGCAGGTCGTGATCAAGCACGCGCTGCGTAATTCCCTGCTCCCGGTGATCACCCTCCTCGGCCTGTACCTCCCTTTGCTGTTTAGCGGGAGCGTGTTCGTGGAGGTGATCTTCTCCTGGCCGGGCATGGGTCGCGTCATCGTCGAGTCGATCTTCCAGCGCGACTATCCGCTGGTCATGGCCACCAGCTTCATCTTCGCACTGGTCGTGGTGCTCGGTTCCCTGCTCGCCGACATCCTCTATGCGGTCGCCGACCCGAGGATCCGGTATGACTGAGGGCGACCGGGGTTCCATGGCGAGAGGCCCGGAGCCGCTCCGCGACGGCGATAGCCTGGTCGACCCGGAGGCCGGCGTACCGGGGCCGGGCCCAGGGTTGGCCACGGAGCCCTCGAGCGATCCGCTTCCCGAGAGGCCTGCGGCCGAACGTACCCCGTCGGCCTTTGGTCTGCTGCTCAGCGCCATCCTGCCGGGGACCGGCCATTTCCTCGCGGGCCGCGCCGTTCGGGGCGCAGTGCTCCTGTTCGCGTGGGGCTCCCTGCTCGCGGCGCTCTGGCTGGGGTGGGAGGTGGTGGTCGGGGTGCCGAGCGCGCTGGACGAGTGGATCGCCGTCCTGACCCTGGCGGTCTCGCTCGTCCTTGTGTGGGGTGTCGCAATGCGGGACCTTCTCGCGGCCCGTGCTGCGCGGGCCTCCGCGGCGGGCGAGCTTCGGGACCGGTCCGGTGACTCGCAATGGGCGATCGCCACGCGGCAATTTCGGCGCAACACCCTGGCCATGGCCGGCCTCGTGACGGTCCTGCTGCTGTACCTGGTCGCGCTGCTGGCACCGCTCATCGCGCCGTTCGATCCGATCGCCCAGGGCGACCTGGTCCGGGACAGCTACATGACGCCGGGCGCCAGCCACTGGCTGGGCACGGATCAGTTCGCCCGGGACATGCTGAGCCGGATCATCTACGGCGCCCGCATCTCGCTCTCCATCGGGTTCATCGCCGTAGCGATCGCCATCGTCCTGGGCTCGCTGCTCGGCGCCGTCGCCGGGTACATCGGCGGCGGGCTCGATTCGCTCCTCATGCGGTTCACCGACATGGTCATGGCGTTCCCGCGCCTGGTTCTGCTCATCATGATCATCGCACTGTTCGAGCCCAGCATCACCGTGATCATCCTGGTGCTCGGCCTCACCCAGTGGCCGGGAACCGCGCGGCTGGTCCGGGGCGAGGTGCTGAGCCTGCGGGAGCAGGAGTACGTTCAGGCAGCGCGGGCGCTGGGATTCGGCCGCAGCCGCATCATCCTCCGCCACCTGATCCCCAACGTATTGGCCCCAGTCATCGTCGCGGCTACCCTGGGAATAGGAAACACCATCGTGCTGGAGGCGGGGCTCTCGTTTCTCGGGCTCGGGGTCCAGCCACCCACACCGTCGTGGGGGACGCTGGTCTCCGACGGCCGACAGAACCTGATCGGTGCCTGGTGGGTGGCCACGTTCCCGGGTCTGGCCATCGTGGTCACCGTGCTGGCGTTCAACCTGGTGGGTGACGGGCTCCGGGACGCCCTGGACCCGCGGCTGAGGTCCTGATGGCGCTGCTCGAGGTGGAGGATCTGCGAACGTCATTCCACACGGACGAGGGCGAGGCCCGCGCGGTCGACGGCGTCTCGTTCGAGGT
>CAYXJH010000003.1:0-37507 GCA_964465415.1 uncultured Gemmatimonadaceae bacterium | reverse complement strand
CCCATCCTCGAGCGCCCCGTCCGTGATGACGACCACCCGCCCTCGAGCCGCCTCGAGTGCGGGCGAGAGCGCGGGGGCGAGCCGGGTGAACGGCTGGTCGGGCCGGACATCCTCCAGCGACCCCACGCGCCGGGCCGGGCCGGCGCCGAATACCAGAATGTGGTCTGCCTCCAGTTCGACGACGAGACGCCCGGCCTCCTCCCATCGTGTCGTGCCATCCGGCGCCCGCAGCCGCATGCTGAGCGACGCGTCGACCAATGCGACGGTCGGGTCGTCTCCGGGTCCCCGTGTCGGCACCACGGGATCGAACGCGAGCAGCAGGATCAGCGCGATGGACGTGGCCCGGAGCCCCGCCAGGACGTATCGGCCGCGTCCCGCCGGCTCGGATCGCCGGTAGTGAAGGACCGCGCCCAGGAGCACGGCCGCGGTGAGGAGGGCGAACAGTGCCCAGCCCGTCAGAGCCATAGAACGCCAATCGCGGACAGGTTCCGGGCGCCCGCTCGTCGCCGGCGGACCGCCACTCGTGCCCGGAACGCAACCCTGGGTGGTACGCCAGGATGCCCAGGAGGATCCGCCGGGCCGTGGTCAGCCCGGACGTGAGGCTCGGTCTCGCCCGCGCTCAGTCCGCCTGCAATTCCCCGGGCTCGGACTCCGTGAGGGTGTCCAGCAGCCTGATCCGGTCGGCCGCGAGCTCACGGAACTCCGTAAGCTGATCGTCCGGGACCGGTGGGGCGGCGGGCAGGCGGATGGTCCGAGCGTCCGCGGGCCGACCGTGGTGCCGGATCTCATAGTGCAGATGCGGCGCGGTCGCCAGACCGGTGGCGCCCGTGTATCCGACCACCTGGCCCTGCTTCACACGGGTCCCGCGGCGGATGCCCGGCGCAAACCGGCTCAGGTGCGCGTACCGCGTCTCGTACCCGTTGCCATGATCGATCCGGATCAGATTGCCGTATCCTCCGTCCCAGCCCGCGAACGATATGGTGCCGTCGGCGGTCGTCTTGACGGGCGCCCCGTACCCGGTCCCGAAGTCGGTACCGTGATGCGGACGGTTGCGTTGCAAGACCGGATGATACCGGTTGTGGGAGAAGTTGGATGTAATGCGAGGGAAATCCACGGGGTAGCGGTTGAATGTCAGCCGCAGGGACTTGCCCTCGAAGTTGAAGTAGTCTCCGCCCTCGCCATCGTGATCGAACAGGATGGCGGGGATCGAGCGCCCCTGGTTGATCACTTCACCGACGAGCACGCGAGCATCGCGAGACGTGCCGTCCGGCCGGACCTCCCGTTCGAACACGACCCGGAAGGCGTCACCCGCATGCATGTCCGACGCGAAGTTCAGCTCCCACCCGTAGATGTGCCCGAGCCGCCACGTCAGGAACTCCCGCTCCCGGAACGGCAGATCGAGCTCGGAACGGTGGACGATGGCCGAGTACAGGCTGCTGCCCCGGTCGATCGTACCCGCGATCACGACGGTGTCCATCCGCGTCGGCGTCAGCTGGATCTCGCCGTACCATCCCACGGCGTTGCGCGTCAGGCGCACCATGCTATCCGAGTCGAGCAGCACGTCCACGGCCCGGGGCGCGCCGTCGTCGGCCCAGCGACGGACCAGGATCCGTGTGTTCGGCATGATCCGGCGAGGATCGACATGCTCGCGGAGGGCGAGGAGGACGCCGCTGAGCTCGCCCGTGCCCAGCGCCGCGCGCGTGAACACGTCCGAAAGCGTTTCACCTCTACGCAGGACGTGCTCGTCCAGCACTTCAGGCACGGGCGCATAGACGGGCGCCAGCTCGGGCGTCACCGCCATGGCATCCGCGGCGACTCTGGGCTGCGCGAGCCCGAAGCCCACCACGACCACGGCCAGGGCGCCGAGCGCCAGCGTCTGGATACGGATCTTCATCAATCCCCCTCTTGGACCCACGTCAGTCCATCTGCCGACGAATGAACGTAGGTATGTCTAGGTCCGTGAGCTGCGTTCTCGCAAGGGGACGTTGCGGCGGCCGGGGGAAGGGCGTCGCTTCAGCATACCCTCGGTCGACCGTTTCGTTCCGCGGGGCGGCGGCCTGTGTCGTGACGGGCTCCCGCTGGTAGGCGAGGCCGACCGCGGCACCGTTGCCCTTCGCGCTGACGCCGGCGCTCGCCGCCACCCGGGGTGCGGGCCGTCCCATGCCGGCGGCGATCCCGCCACGATCGGAGCGACCGAAGGCCGGCCGGCCGAAGCCGTTGGTGAGCTCGTCCTCCTGCACCAGGCCGGTGGCGATCACCGTAACGCGCACTTCGCTCTGGAGATCGGGTGCGTGCACGGCGCCGAAGATGATCTCGGCGTCCTCACCCGCCGCTTCCTGAATGACGGATGCGATCGTCGTTACCTCATCGATCGTCAGATCGAGTCCGCCGGTGATGTTGATCAGAACGCCCTGCGCCCCGGCAATGGACACGTTGTCCAGCAGCGGGCTGGAGATTGCTTCCTGGGCCGCATCCACCGCCCGGTTCTCGCCCTGGCCGTACCCGGTGCCCATCAGGGCGGGCCCGCGGCTGGCCATGACGGTTCGGACGTCCGCGAAGTCCACGTTGACCTCGCCCGTCACGTGGATGAGATCGCTGATCCCCCGGGTCGCGTGGAGCAATACCTCGTCGGCCTTCTTGAGCGCGTCGCGAAACGACGTGCCCTTGCCCACCACGCTAAGCAACCGCTCGTTGGGCACGACGATCACGGTGTCGGCGGTCCGCCGCAGCTCGGCCAGACCCTGCTCGGCCTGCCGCATACGCTTCTTGCCTTCGAACAGGAAGGGTCGGGTGACCACTCCGATGGTCAGGGCGCCCATCTCCCGTGCCATCTCGGCGATGACCGGGGCGGCGCCGGTGCCGGTGCCACCGCCCATTCCCGATGTGACGAAGACCAGGTCGGCGCCCTCGAGCACGCGGCGAACCTCGTCGCGGCTCTCCTCGATGGCCTGCCGGCCGATCTCCGGGCGAGCACCGGCCCCTAGGCCACGGGTCAGTCGTTTCCCGATCTGGATCTTCAGCTGAGACTTGGACTGCTTCAGCGCCTGGGAATCGGTGTTGACGCTGATGAACTCGACGCCATCGAGATCCTCGTCGATCATCCGGTTCACGGCGTTGCCGCCACCACCGCCCACCCCGATCACCTTCATGCGCGCGTTCTGCGCGGCCGCTTCCTCGAACTCGAAGATCATGATAGCCCTCCCATGGGTTGCTGCGCCGGCCGCCTCATCGCGGCGCGGCTACGATCGCCAGGGCGGACCCACCGCCCCTGAACCAGCGTCATATCCTTCACGTCCCCCCGACCCCCGGACGCGGGCATCAGAAGAACTCGCGGAGCCATGTCACCACCTTTCCCATCGCGCCGGGCATCCCGCCCCCGCCTGCCAGCCGCGTCTCGGCCCCGAACAGCGCCAGGCCGGTGGCCGTAGCGAACCGCGGCTTCCGAACGGCGTCCGCGAGACCGCCGAGGTCGGCCCCTGGCACACCCACTCGAGCCGGCATACCGAAGACGTGATGAGCCACGTCCACCGCGCCCACCAGCTCGGAGCCACCGCCAGTCAGGACGATACCGGCGCCGAGATCCTCTCCCTCCCCTGCCCGATCGATCTCTGCGGCGGCCAGGTCCAGGATCTCGTCCAGGCGCTGCTCGATGATGTGGGCGATGAGCTCACGCGCGACCTGGCGGTGGACGCCCGGACCCGGTCCCGGAAGGTCGACGGTCTCACGCGGATCGACCTGTTGCGCGGAGGCCACGCCGTACTGCGTCTTGGCCCGCTCCGCCTCCGCGTAGGGGACGGAAAGGCCCTTCACCAGATCGTTGCTTATGGCCGCCCCACCCCATGGGATAGTCGCCAGGTGCTGGGTGCGGGAATCGCGGAACACGGCGAGTTCCGTAGTGGCGGCGCCCAGGTCGGCCAGGGCCACCCCCACTTCTCGCTCGTCCTCGGTCAGGACCGCCCGGGCGGTGGCCAGCGGCTCGTGCACGAACGCCTCGACCTTGTAGCCCGCGCGACCCACTGCCTTGCGGAGGTTCGCCGCCGCCGCCACGCCGCACGTGATGATGTAGACCTCGGCCTCCAGGCGCGTGCCGGCCATACCCACAGGGTCCCGGATCTCCGCCTGACCATCCACCCGGTACTCCTGGGGCAGCACGTGCAGGACCTCGCGATCGGAAGGGACCACCACGGCGCGGGCCACTTCGTGGACACGCTCCACGTCACCAGCCCCGATCTCGCCACCACCCACCGCCACCACGCCCGTGGACAGGTTCGCGTCGATATGCGTTCCGGCGATGCCGACGAACACCCGCTCCGCGCGGACACCCGCCATGAGCTCCGCTTCCTTCATTGCGGCTCGAACCGAGGACGTGGTCTCTTCCAGATCCGTCACCACGTCCCGGCGAACACCACCGCTCCTGGACTGGCCCACACCCAGCACACGGAACAGGGGGCTGGTGCCCTCCCGCACTGTCACCTCCAGCAGGACCGCGCAGGTCTTGGTGGATCCGATGTCCAGACCGGCCGCCACGAACGTGCTCATGCTCAGCTCACCGGTGAGTGAAGAAACGAAACGACGACCTGGTCCCGGAACCGGACGTCGATCCGCCGGGCCCGTGTCAGCTCGGCGCGGGAGCGTAGGTCCGCGTAGGCGAGGCGCAGATGCGTGAGGTGCGTGCTGCTCGACTCGAGAGGGAACAGCGCCTCCGGCCCACCGTCGCGGAACAGCACGCGCAGCCCATCGCGCACCGGCTGGACCTGGGAAACCCTTCCCGCCAGCGCCGGCTCGTGGCTGCTCATGAGCGAGAGCAGCCTCAATGCCGACGCCCCGGCCCCCTCAGCGAGCGAATCCTGCTCCAGCGCGACGCCGACCAGGATCGGGAGGTCGAGGATCGCACCCGCAGGATCGATGGCGAGGGCTCGACCGGTACCGTCCACCGGGCGAAGCTCCTCGCCCGCGATCAGCGCGACCGGCTCCACCTCCTGGATCTCGATCGACACCGTGGAGGGAAGCCGCCTGCTGATCCGGACGTCCGCCACCAGTGGCAGCGCGAGCACGCCGGCGGCCCACTCGGAAACGTCGTCGAAGAGGTTCGAGCCTGGGCCGATTCCAGCCGCCTGCACTACGGTGTACGGCTCGACGAACCGGGATCCGATGACCTCGACCTGGTCCACTCCGAAGGCGTCCACTTCCCGCAGGAGCGTGGGTCCCAGCACCACGGCCACCGCCACGATCGCCACGATGAGGACACCGCGGGTCAGGCGATTCTGCGGCCGTCGGGTCGCCTGCTCACTCATGTTGCCTCCTCCCCTAAGAGGACGAGGAGCGCGCTGGCGTGTTCGTCGATATCACCCGCACCCATGAGCACACACACGTCGCCCTGGCCCAACTGGTCAGCTAGTGCGGCGGCAATGCCTTCGATCTCGGCTCGATAGGTCACGCGGGCGCCGGCCGCTCTGGCCGCGTCCGCCACCAGTTCGCCGCTAACGCCCTCGATAGGCTCTTCCCGCGCCGGAAACACGTCCGTGATCCAAACGGCGTCCGCGCCCGCCAGGGCCGCGCCGAACCCGCGCCACTGGTCGCGGGTCCGGCTGTAGAGGTGAGGCTGGAAGACGGCGACGAGGCGTCGGTCGGGGAACCGCTCACGCCCTGCCGAGATCGTGGCCGCGACCTCCGTCGGGTGATGGGCGTAGTCGCTGATGATCGTCACGCCGCGGGCATCGCCCAGCCTCTGGAATCGGCGGTCGACGCCACCGAACTGCTGGAGCCCGCGGCGGACGACATCCGGATCCGCCCCCAGCTGGAGCGCCACTCCCACCGTTGCCAGGGCATTGCGGACGTTGTGGCGGCCCGGAGCCGAGATCCGGAACTCGCCCAGGTCCGTGCCGTCCCGCACCGCGTGGAACGTGGTGTGACCTTCGGAGGTCGCAATCCGCTCCGCCCGGAGGCGAGCGGCGGGATCCAGGCCATACGTGGTCACCCGGTTCGACTCCAGTCGGTCGGCCACGGCCGCGGAGCCCGGGTCGTCGACGCAGGCGAGGATCGCGCCCGCCGCCGAGACCGGCTCGAGGAACTGGACGAACGCGTCGTACAGGGTGTCGACGTCGCCGTAGATCTCCATGTGGTCAGGCTCAAGATTCGTGACCACAGCCACGTCGGGGCGGAGGGCAAGGAACGAGCGGTCGTACTCGTCGGCTTCCACCACGAAGAGCGAGCCGCCGGATCGGAGCCCGCCGCGCCAACCGGGTAGGCGGCCGCCCACGAAGACGGTCGGATCGAGGGCCGTCTCGGCCAGTGTGACCCCGATCATGCCGGTCGTGGTGGTCTTCCCGTGGGTGCCGGCCACCGCCACGACGGTTCCCCGGTTCACCAGGGCGCCGAGCGCGGCGGCCCGTTTGAGCACAGGGATGCCCTGGCTCCGGGCCGCTTCAAGCTCCGCGTGCCCCGACGGCACCGCCGCGGTGACCACCACCGCGCTCGCATCGCTCACGTGGGCCGGGTCGTGCCCATCGGCTAGCGCCATGCCCAGCTCGGTCAGCGCCGGCGGGGCGGAGGCCGACTTCGCGTCGCAGCCCGTGGCCATCCCACCGGCGCGGATCACGTACTCGGCCAGAGCTGACATGCCGGCGCCACACACCCCCATGAAGTGGATCGGGGCCCGCCGGGCCAGCCCGAGCAGATCGAGATCCGCGGCTTCCGTGACGGGGACGTACAGATCGGCCGTCATCCGGCCTCCACGATGCGGAGAAGGTCGAGGGCGATGCGGTGCGCCGCGTCGGGCCGCGCCCGCTCCCGAGCCCGGGCACCCATCGCCTCCAGACGGGAGCGGTCCCCCGCCAGACTGACCACTTCCGCCCAGAGACGCTCCGGCGTGGTGTCCCGCTCGGGCACGGCCACCGCCGCACCGTACGCATCCAGGGCCCGCGCATTGTGCGTCTGGTGATCCGCCGCCGCGGTCGGCAAGGGCACCAGGATCGCCGGAATGCCCCACGCGAGGAGCTCGGCGGTCGCCATGGCTCCCGCCCTGGATACCGCTACGTCCGCGGTCGCCAGCGCCAGCGGCATGCGATCGATGTAGCCGACGGCATGGACCCAATGGGCGACGCCAAGCGGACCGAGCCGCTCACGAACCGGCTCGATGTGGGCAGGCCCCGTCGCCCAGAGGATTTCCAGCTGCGGCGGCCGCTCCGCAGAGCCACTCGCAACGCGCTCGAGCGCGCCCAGGAGCGCCTCGTTCACCGCCCGCGACCCCTGGCTCCCGCCCACCACGAGGAGCACGGTCGAATCGGACGCGAGGCCGAACGTCTCGCGAGCGGCCGCGCGATCCACCCCGGTATCCGGGGGCTGGATCGGGTTGCCGTGGGCGAGGATCTCGGTGCGCCGGCCGGGCCTGAGGTGCGCCTCCGCCTCCGGGAACCCCAGGTGGACCTGGCGAGCGAATCGGCTCAGCCACCGGGTGGTCAGGCCCGGAAACGAGTTCTGCTCCTGGATCGCGATGGGAACGCCGGTCAGTAGCGCCCACGCGCACGCGGGCCCGCTCGCGTATCCGCCGGTCCCGACCACGAGCTCGGGACGGAACCGCACGGTCAAGATGCTGAGCCTCGCCACGCTTCCGAGCAGCGCCGGCACCAGCCGCCAGTTCTGCCAGACCCGGTCACGCCGGATCGGCTCGAACGGCAGGAGACGGTGCTGGACCGCCTTCTCCGGAAGTACGCGTGCTTCGACGCCGCGTCGGGCGCCGACGAACAGCGTCTCCGCACCCGGCCGGAGCGCTTCCAGCGCCGCGGCCAAGTTCAGCGCCGGGTATAGATGCCCACCCGTGCCGCCTCCCGCGAAGATCACCCGCATGCTCACGAGAGACCTCCGCGCGCCCGGGCCAGCACCTTGCCTCGCTGGTCGCTCACGCGACCGATGCTCATGAGGATGCCGGCCGCCGCGAGGCTCACGATCAGGCTGGACCGGCCGTAGGAGATGAACGGCAGCGTGACGCCCGTCGCGGGCACCACGGCCAGGTTCACGCCGACGTGGAGGAACCCCTGGATCACGATCAGGTTCGTCACGCCCAGCGCCAGCAGGAAGCCGAACAGGTCGGTCGCGCCCCGGGCGATCCGGTACCCCACTAGCCCGAACGCCACGAACAGGATGATCACCGTGGCGACCCCGAGAAATCCGAGCTCTTCCCCCACCATCGCCAGGATGAAGTCGTTGTGGGGCTCGGGCAGGAAGCCGAACTTCTGCTGGCCCCGGCCGAACCCGCGGCCGACCAGACCACCGCTGCCCAGGGCGATCAGGGACTGGTTGATCTGGTATCCCATGTCCACCACGTCGGCCCGGGGATCCAGGAACGCGACGACCCGCTCCATGCGGTACGCGGCCCGCGTCAGTTGCGACCACAGAAACGGCATGCAGATCACGCCCAGGGCCAGGAAGTGCGCCGGCCTCGCTCCGCCGGCGTAGGCCACCAGCCCGGCCAGCCCGACCAGCAGGATCGCGGTGGAGAGGTCCGGCTGGAGCAGGATCAGTGTCGTGACCAACCCCCAGACGAGGAGGAATGGGACGAGGCCCCGGCTCAGGCTGCGCAGCCGATCCTGCTTCTTCACCACCAGGGCCGCAGTCCAGATGATGACCACCAGCTTGGCCATCTCCGACGGCTGGATCGCGACGGGACCGATCAGCAGCCAGCGACGGGCGCCGTTCGCTTCCGGCGCTATGGACGCGGCCGCCGGCAGGAGCATCAAGAACAGCATGAGGACGACGATGCCCAGGAGGGGCCAGGCCAGCTCGCGCAGGCGCCGGTAGTCGACGGCGGCGGCCGCCAGGAGCACGACCAGACCCAGCAGCGCGCCCGACATCTGCCGGAGCAGGTAGTGGTGCGGCGGTAACCCCTGCGACGTCGCCATCACCGAGCTTGCGCTGTAGAGGACGACCAGCCCCATGCTGACCAGGAGCACGGCCAGCCCGAGCACCACGCTGCTCTCCCACCCGCTGCCGAGACGGCTCGGATCCTCCACCGCCCGCGGCCGGGCTGACACGGTCTCACCCCTGCGCACCGTTCACCTCCCCCGCCCGCGCCAGCCCGGCCACCAGCTTCTTGAACTGTCGACCCCGGTCCTCGTAGTCGGCGAACATGTCGAAGCTGGCGCACGCCGGAGCCAGGAGCACCACGTCGCCCGGCTCGGCCAGGCCCGCCGCCCGGCGGACCACGTCATGGAACGAGCCGTCCACACGCTCCACCGCGACTACGCCGTTCAGCTGCGCCTCGATTCGTACCGCCGCCTCGCCGTACGCGACGACCTGCTTCACGCGCCCCCGGACCGCGGCCGCCAGATCACCGTACGACTCGCCCTTGTGTCGTCCTCCCAGCAGCAGGACGGTTGGCCGCGTCATGCTTTCCACCGCCACGCGGGTCGAGGCGACGTTCGTCGCCTTGGAATCGTTGATCCACAGCACGCCGGTCACCGTATCGACCGGCTCCAGCCGATGCGGCAAAGGCGGGAAGGACCGGAGCCCGGATCCCAGGGCCCCCGTCGGGCACCCGGCTGCACGCGCGGCGAGGGCAGCCGCCAGCGCGTTCGCGCGGTTGTGAGTGCCGAGGAGCTTCAACCCGTCTTCAGGAAGGACAACGGAGTCGTGACCATCGAACCGCAGCACCAGGCGCCCCTCACCGTCCCGCCAGGCGCCTTCCTCGCCAGGACCGGGCTGTCCGGTTTGGTGGAACAGAAGGCGCCGCCCGGGCACGTCGCTGGCCAGGTCCAGGACCGCGGCGTCCTCGCCGTTCAGGACCCAGATGCTGTCCGTGCTCGCGCGGTCGAAGAGGTGGGCCTTGTCGGCGTAGTACGCCTCGACCGTCGCGTACCGGTCCAGGTGGTCCGGGGCGAGATTGGTCAACACCCCGATCCGGGGAGAGAACGTATCGACACGGCCCAGCTGGAAGGAGCTGGCCTCCACCACCACCCAGTCGGGGGCCGGATCCATCAGGGCCACATCGGAAAGCGGGGCTCCGATGTTGCCCGCCGCCACAGCGCTGATCCCGGCTTCGGCCAGGAGGTGCGTGATCAGCGACGTGACGGTCGTTTTGCCGTTCGTCCCCGTGACCGCGACGAGTGGAGCGGTGATGTGTCGCGACGCGTACTCCAGCTCGGACGTCCACGGGACGTTGCGGAGGCGATCATCACGCAGAATGGCTGCGTCGGGCGGGATCCCGGGGCTCACGACGATCAGGTCACACCCGGCGAGGCGGTCCACGTCGTGCCCGCCCGTCTCGGCCTGGCCACCGAGGCTGCGGATCTCGGCCGCCGCTGCACGGACGGCGTCGGTATCCCCCGCATCGGACGCGTAGACGGCGCTACCGGACGCCAGGGCGAGGGTCGCCGCCGCTCGGCCGCTCCGGGCCAGTCCCAGGACACCCACGAGTCTGGCCTTCATCGGATCTTCAGCGTGCTGAACGCCATGAGCGAGCACAGAATGCCCATGATCCAGAACCGGATGATGACCTTCGACTCCGCCCACCCCTTCTTCTCGAAGTGGTGGTGAAGTGGCGCCATCGCGAACACCCGCCGGCCGGCGCCGAACCGCCGGGCCGTATACTTGAAGTATCCGACCTGCAACATCACCGATAGCGCCTCCAGGACGAAGACGCCGCCGACCAGGACGAGCAGGAATTCCATCCGGAGCAGGATCGCGACGGCCCCGATGGCGCCGCCCATCGCCAGCGACCCCGTGTCGCCCATGAAGACGTCGGCCGGGTGCGCGTTGAACCACATGAAGCCGAGCGCGGCGCCGGCCAGCCCCGCGCAGAAGATGGCCAGCTCACCGGCGCCGGGTATGTACATCAAGCCCAGATACTGGGCCGTATCCGTCCTGCCGATGACGTACGCGAAGACGCCGAACGTCGCCGCCGCGATGGCGGCCAAACCCGCCGCAAGGCCGTCGAGACCGTCGCTCAGGTTGACGGCGTTCGAGCTCCCCGCCAGGACCAGCATCACCCAGGGCACGAACGCCCACCAGTAGAACTCGACATGCCATTCGGCGAAGAACGGGACCATGGTCCACGTGGGATCCGCCATGATGGGCAGGAGCAGCAGCGCGACGGCCACGAGAAACCCGATCAACCCCTGCCCCACCAGCTTGTAGCGCGCGACCAGCCCCTCTGTCCGCTTGCGCACGACCTTCAGGTAATCGTCCAGAAAGCCGAGAGCCCCCGTCCACAGCAGGACGACCAGGGCGATGAGCGCGTTGGTGGCCGGAAAGCTCACCCAAAGCAGCGTCGCCACCGTCGTGGCCACGAGAATCAGCACGCCGCCCATCGTGGGCGTTCCCGCCTTCCGGAGGTGCTCCTGCGGGCCTTCTTCCCGTACCACCTGCCCTACTCGCAGCACCCGCAGCCGCTCGATGATCCACGGCCCCAGGACGAACGAGATGACCAGCGCGGTCGCCATGGCCCCTGCCGCCCGGAACGTGATGTAGCGGAACAGGTTGAAGATGATGTGGTACTCGGCCAGCGGGACCAGGAAGTGGTAGAGCACCGGGTCAGCCTCCGTTCGCGCCGGAGGCCTCGCCGAAGCGCTCGGCGAGCCTCGGTATGAGTCGCTCGAGCGCCACGCCACGGGAGCCCTTGAGCAGCACGACCTCCCCGCCGGTCATGCGCTCGGCCATGGGCTCGAACGCCTCCTCCGCATCGTCCGCCAACACCAGGCGATCGCCGAGCTGGCCCGCGAACGGCGCGAACGCGTCCACGAACATGCCGGTCCCCACGACGAGATCGACGTCGGCCTGGGCGATCTGACGCGCGGACTCCCGGTGCAGCGAGGCGGCCTGCGCGCCCAGCTCGAGCATCGAGCCAACGACGACCACCCGCCCGCCCGCTCGTGGCATGCTCAGCAACGTGTCGACCGCCGCCGCCAGGCTCGCCGGATTGGCGTTGTAGCAGTCGGCAATCACCGACAGCGCGCCGAAGCGATGCACCTCGCCACGCATCTTCGGCGCTGGTAGCGACTCCAGCGCCGCGATCGCCGCGTCCATGTCCACCCCCCACTCCATGCCCAGGGCCAGCGCGAGTAGAGCGTTCCGTACATGGGCCCGGCCTCCGAACGGGAGCGCTACATCGCGGCCTTGCCAGCTAAACCGTACCCGGCCCGCCTCATCGATCAGCAACGAATCCGCCCGCAGATCCGGGTCGGCGCGGTCGCTCCAGCCGGCGACACGGACCCGGCGGGCCAGCGATCGGGCTCGCTCGGGGAGGGACGCCGGCTCATCGGCGACCAGGGCCAGGCCGCCCGGGCGGAGTCGACTCAGCAGTGTCGTCTTCTCGCGGAGCACGCCCTCGATCGTGCCGAAACCCTCCAGGTGCCCCTCGGCCACACCGGTGACGATCCCGACGTCGGGCTCCACCATCTCCGCGAGACGCGCGATCTCCCCTGGCGCGTTCGTGCCGATCTCGACGACCAGCGCCTCGGCATCCCCTGGAGCATCCAGCAGCGTGAGGGGCCCGCCCACCAGGTTGTTCAGGTTCCCGGTCGTGGCATGCGTGTCGTACCGCGTGGCCAGGATCGCGCGGCTCATTTCCTTGGTGGTCGTCTTGCCGTTGGTCCCCGTGATCGCGACGACACGGCCCCCGATCGCCCGCCGGTGGTAGCGGCCGAGCCGGCCCAGGGCCATGAGCGTGTCCGGGACCCTGTAATACCGCAGCGCCGGGGCGTTCGGAGGAATCGTGTCCACCACCGCCGCCCGTGCGCCTCGCTCTGCGGCCTGGGCAAGGAAATCGTGGCCATCGAAGTTGTCCCCGCGCAGGGCGACGAAGAGCGAACCGGCGCCCAGACTACGCGTGTCCGTCCCCACGGCCTCGAACGAGGCAGGGTCCGCGTGATCACCCGCGCGCTGCGCCAGGGGCAGCGCCGCCAGTACTTCCGCCTCCGTCCACATGCTCATCCCGCGCCATCCTTCCGTGAGACCCACGCCTGGACGATGCTCCGCTCATCGAACGAGACCGTCTCGACGCCGATCACCTGGTAGGTTTCATGCCCCTTCCCCGCCAACAGGACCACGTCGTCGGGCTCCGCCAACTCCAGCGATCGCTCGATCGCCGCCCTACGATCCGTGATCCGCACCGCATCCTTCCGCTCGATCCCGTCCATGATCTGGTCGATGATCGCGTCCGGATCCTCTGTCCTGGGATTGTCCGACGTCACCACGACCACGTCCGCCAGACGCCCCGCGATCTCGCCCATCAGCGGTCGTTTGCCCGGGTCCCGGTCGCCGCCCGCGCCGAACACGACAACGAGCCGGCCGTTCGCTACGCCCCGGAGGGATGTCAGCACCCGTTCCAGCGCATCGGGGGTGTGGGCGTAATCCGTGAAGACCGCGCATGGGCGATCCGACACCCGCTCGAGGCGGCCGGGGACCTGCGGTGCCGCCGTGAGGCCCGTGACCACTTCCTCCAACTCGAACCCCAGTGCCAGACACGCCGCGCCCGCCCCCAGCGCGTTCTGCACGTTGTACGCTCCCGGCAGGGGCAACCGGACCTCCGCATCGCCACGCGGGGTGATCATGCGGAACGTCGATCCCGCGGCCGTCCCGACCACCTCGACGGCGACCACATCCGCCTCGCCCGCGCCCCGGCCCCCTTCCACCGCGAACCGCACCGCCGAAGGGGCGCGGCGCTCGAGGCCGTCCCAGGCCGGATCGTCGGCATTGATCACCGCGACACCGGCCGGCGCGAGCAGCTCGACGAACTCCCGCTTCGTCGCCCGGTAGCGCTCGAACGAGCCATGGTAGTCGAGGTGATCTCGTGACAGGTTCGTGAAAACCGCGATGTCGAACCGCAGCGCCTGCACCCGTGCCTGGTCCAGCGCGTGGGAGGAGACCTCCAGCGCGACGGCTTCGATGGAGCGGTCCGCGAATGCCCGCATGGTCGCCGCCATGCCGACCGGCCCCGGGGTCGTAAGCGACTCCGTGCCGGGCAATGGGAGGCCGTCACGGAGCACGGCGCCCACCGTCCCCAGGGACGCGGTCGCGTAACGGCCGGACAGCAGGTGACGAAGGATCCAGACCGTCGTAGTCTTGCCGTTCGTGCCCGTGACCCCGGCCAGGATCAGGTTCTCTCCGGGGCGGCCCATGACCTCGTACGCCGCGAGCGCCGCCGCGTGGCGCCCGGCCGTGACCACCACCTGGGGCACCACCGCCTCCACGGGCCGCTCGACGAGAGCGGCCGCCGCCCCGGCTTCCGCCGCGGCCGCCACGAACACGTGGGCATCCCGTGTCGTGCCCGTCCAGGCGCAGAACAGATCGCCATCGCGCGCCAGCCGGCTGTCAGCCGTAACACCCGTGAGAATCGGATCCGCCTCCGGCGCCTCCCGGACGAGCCCTTCCGCCCGTAGGCGCTCCACGACCACCGAAAGCCGGATCGGTGACGGCGCCCGCAGCTCCATCACTGCGACCGTCCCACCGTCAGGCGCACCACACTTCCGCGCGCCGCCACCGATCCCGGTCCCGGATTCGTTCCTCGAACGCGACCCACACCGTCTACGTGCACACGGAAACCAGCCGCATGGAGCGCAGCGGCTGCGTCTCGCACGCTGCCGCCGCTCACGTCCGGTACGGCACTCGCCCCGAGTGATGGCGCCGGCCGGGGCGGCCCGGCCGCAACCCTGAACACGTACGGTCCCCGCGCCGGGGGCAGCCACTGGCCGGTGACCAGTCTCGCGATCGACTCATCCTCGCCGCCGGGCGGAATCACGTGGGCCATCGGTCGGCGATCCAGGGGCGTGGCGCGAGCAGCCAGGGCCGCAGCCAGCGTCGCCCGCGTCACCGGCGCAGCGACCGCACCGCCGTACTGGGAGCCGCGGTCCAGCTTCACGAGAAAGACCAGCTGCGGGTCCAGAGCTGGGAAGAATCCGGCGAACGACGCCGTATACGCGTCGGTCCGGTATCGGCCGTTTTCGAACACGCGTGCCGTCCCCGTCTTGCCCGCAACCGCGAACTCGCCCAGGCCTGCGCGGCGGCCCGTGCCCTCCTGAACCACATCGGCCAGGACCTCCGCCACGGCCGCCGCCGTCCCGGTCGTGACGACTCGACGGACCACGCGGGGCCGGGACCGCTCCACCAGTCGGCCGTCCGCGCTCCGTATCTCCCGCACCAGCCTGGGCTCCAGCAGCCGGCCACCGTTCGCCAGCGCGCCATACGCCATGGTCATCTGCAACGGCGTAACGGAGATCTCGTACCCCATCGCAATGCTCGCCGGGGACAGCGCCGACCATGAGGACGGCCGCGTGAACCGGCCGCCCGACTCCGATGGATACCCTACGCCCGTGGGTGTTCCGAATCCGAAGTCCCGGAGCACGCCGTACTGCGTGGCCGGGTCGAGCCGGCCCGTCAGCTTCACCATGCCCACGTTCGACGAGTAGCGGAGTACCTCGGCGGCGGTGAGCCAGCCGTGCGCCTGGACATCGGAGATCGTCCGCCGCCCCATCTGCATGCGGCCACGCTCTCCGAAAACCGAGTCCTGGAGCGTAGCCAGACCCCGGTCCAGCAATGCCGCCAGGAGGAATGGCTTGAGCGTTGAGCCGGGTTCGTAGGGGTCCGTCACACCGCGCCAGTGGTGCGCGCTGCCCTGCCGTCGGCTCGCCGCCGCCAGCACCTCGCCCGTGCGCGGGTCGACGAAGATCAGGTCCCCGCCCGCGGCACCCTGCTCCGCGATGGTGCGACGCAGCGCCTGCTCCGCGATATCCTGGAGCCCCATGTCCAGGGTGAGATGCACGTCCAACCCCGGCCGCGGCTCGCTGACCGGGATCAGCGCACCGGGGATCGGTACGCCCCGCCCGTCCCGCCGGACCACGGCGTACCCCGGCTGGCCGCGCAGCACCGAATCGAGCTCCAGCTCCAGACCACTCAGGGCTCGACCGTCCGGCGACAGCGCACCCAATAACTCCCGGCCGAGGTTGCCATGGGGATGGAAGCGCTCGAGCTCGCGCTCCATGTACACGCCGGTCAGGCCTTCCAGCGGCTTGCGTACCGAGGGATCGTAGCGCTCCGGTAGCACCACCCACCGACGGCTCACGTCCAGGGCTCGGTGGATCGCCGCGGGACTGAGCTGGAGGGTCTCCCCGAGTGCGGCGGTCACCAGGTCCGGATCGCGCACTTCCCGGGGTGCCACAGACACCCGGATCCGCTCGCGCGTCGTCGCGAGGGGCACGCCCGTGCGGTCGTAGATGGTGCCTCTCGGGGCCGGCAGCGACCTTCCCTCCTGGTGCTGCCGGTCCGCCCGCCCGTCCCATTCGGACCCCTGAACCACCTGGACCTGGAAGCCCCGCGCCAGCAGGATCCCTCCTCCGACGAGCAGAAATCCCAGCAGCACCCGGCGTCGCCGGACATGGAGCGCTCCAGGCTGCGTCATCTATCCGCCGCCCCCCCTCGGCGCCTCCCGGCGGCCGGTCGCCGCCAGGAGGGGGGTCGACGGATCGCCCAGCGGGAGGATCACGATCTCGTCACCCGACGGGAGCCGCATTCCGAATCTCGAACCCGCCGCCTCGGACACCCAGCCCCGGCTCTCGAGCTGTTCGACCCGCCGCAACAGTGCCGTACGGCGAGACTCCTCCACCACCCGGTCCCGGCGGACCGCCTCGAGCGCGCGCTGCATCTCCAGAGCCTGGCTCTGACGCCACACCACCAATGTCAGGGACGACAGCAGTACCAGGAACAACAGTCCCGCCCGGATCAACGGTGCCCCTCGGCTCATGCTGCCTTCCTCCACGCCCGCAACCGGGCGCTCCGTGACCGCGGATTCCGATCCACCTCCTCCGCGGATGGGCGCACCACCTTCCTCGTCAGGGTCTCGCCCAGCGGAGCGCCGCGGCAAACGCAGACCGGAATGTCAGCTGGGCACACACAGGCGCGGCTCCACTCGCGAAATGCGTTCTTCACCCGTCGGTCCTCGAGGGAATGGTACGAGATCACTACGACCACGCCCGCCGGGTCCAGCCGCTCCCGGATCGCGGGGAGCGCCCGGTCCAGCGACTCCATCTCGCGGTTCACTTCGATCCGCAACGCCTGGAAGACCCGAGCCTTGTCCTGCGCCGTCAGACGACGACCGTAGACTTCTTCCAGCACCGCCAGCAGGTCCTCGCTCGTACCCAGCGGAGACTGACGACGACGCGCAGACACACGACGCACGATCGGCCACGCCCGCTTCTCCTCGCCAAAGTCCCGCAGCACTCGCACCAGCTCCTCCTCCGGATACGTGTTCAACACGTCCGCCGCTGTTCGTCCCCCGCGCCCCGCCATCCGCATGTCCAGCGGTGTCCCCTCTCGAAACGAGAATCCCCGCGCGCGCTCATCGATCTGGTGCGACGACACTCCGAGGTCCAGCAGCGCGCCAGCCAGCCCTTCATTGAGACGCTCCACAGCGTCCGCGTAGTCTCCCTCCCACGCCTCGAACCTCTCGCCGTAGCCCGCCAGCCGCCGCTCCGATTCCGCCCGGGCCCACGGATCCTGATCCACTCCCACCACTCGCGACGACGGGGAAGCCGCCAGGATCGCCTCGCTGTGGCCTCCGCCGCCCAGCGTGCCGTCCAGGTATAGACCTCCCCGCCCAGGCTCCAGTAGAGCCACCACCTCCGACTTCAGTACCGGCTCGTGGTAGGCGCTCAACCGCCCAGCCTCGATCCGGTCCGCCTCACCGGAATATCTGTGGGGCGTAACGGTCGAACGTGTCCTCCTTCCCCTCCACCGCACCCTCGAAGTCCGACGGGTTCCACATCTCCACCTTGTCGATCGCGCCCACAAGCAGCACCTGGCCCGCCAGGTTCGCTGCTTGCTGGAGACGACCGGGAACCAGGATCCGCCCCTGACTGTCCGGGGTCACTTCCACCGCACTGGACATCACCCGCAGGACCCACATCCGAGCGTCCGGGTCGTTCCGCAGCACGCCCCGCAGTCGCTCTTCCACATCCCGCCAGGCCGCGTCAGGGTATAACGCCAACGCCGGCGGATAGACCTGGAGCAGCACGAACCGCTGATCCTCGGCCTCCCGTCGGAAAGGGGCCGGCAAACTCACCCGCCCCTTGTCGTCCAGCGTGTAGGTGTAACTCCCCAAAAACGTCGGCACGGTGGCTCCGCCGTGGCCCGTTGTGGTCGTGTTCCCCACCTGTCCCCACTGTACCCCACCTCGCGCCACCAACGTAGGCGGCGTACCCACCGCATGTCAAGGCTGGTGTGAGGCCTCCACGCACCCCACTGCTTCGGCCCGTCCCTTGCGCTGTGAATTCAGCATCCAGCAGGGTCGGAACCGGGCTCAGGGAGGAGCGAACGCGGTGCGCATCGGGCTGATCATCCGCCCCCGCGACGGAGAGGCCGAGATGGAAGAAGTTCGATCCGCCATCGCCGGGCTACGGGCGCAGGGTCATGATGTGTTTCCTCGCCTCACGTTCGAATCGGGTGATGGGGCGCGCTTCGCGGGGATCGCCGCGAAGGAGGGCGCTGACATGATCGTGGCGGTGGGGGGTGACGGGACGCTGAACGAGGTGGTGAATGGTGTGTTGCGGTCGGGGTGGGAGGGCCGGCTGGCCATCGTGCCGGCCGGCACGGCGAATGATTTTGCCTCATCCCTGGGGATCCCGCTGGACATCCAAGGGGCTGTTGACGTGGCGATCGGGGGAGTGCCGCGGGCGGTGGACGTGGGGCTCTTGAACGGCAGGTATTTTCTGAACGTGTCGACGGGGGGCTTCGGTGCCGCATCGACGGAGGGTGCCAGCTCGGAATCGAAACGTCTGTTGGGTCCGTGGGCCTACGTCGTCACCGGGGTCCGGGAGTTCGTGGATCTACGGCCGTCCACGGCTCGGTTCGTGTCGGAGGGGGATCCGGTCTTCGACGGGGACGTGCTGTTGTACGCTGTGGGCAACGGGAAGCAAACCGGGGGCGGCAACATGGTCACGCCCCGCGCTGAGCTGGATGATGGCATGCTGGACGTCATGATCGTGCCGGACATGCCGCGAATCGACTTTCTCGCGCTGATCCCGAACTTCAGATCCGGCGCCCACCTGGACGATCGGTCCGTGGAGTACTTCCGCACGTCGCACCTGGTGGTGGAAGCCCAGGGTGGGCTTTCGGTGAACGCGGACGGTGAGTCCGTGGATGGGCCCAGCTTCATATACACGGTGGAAGAGCGCCGCCTTTTGCTTATGACTCCGGCGGGCCCCACCGCGGAGTGAGGCCCACGCGAAGGCGCCGGCTGGAACGAAGTCCAGCCGGCGCCTCCCTGAAGCGGCCCGTTTCGATCAGCGACCGCGGCGGATCAACGCATCCTGGATCTCGATGAACTGCCTCGTGTTGTCGATCAGGCTCGGCACGTTGGCAGACGCCTCGATCCGCTCGTATCCGCGGGCTGCCTGGAACAGCTCGAGCGCGCGCTCGAACATGGGCTTGGCCCGACGGGCGGACTCCGCCGTCTGGGGCTCATGCGCTCTCCGGGCCTGCTCGAAGAGGAAGTACCCCATCCAGAAGTTCCGCGCGAGGCGGTCTTCCTCCGCCGTGGCGAGCGGCCCGGCCTGTTCGAGGACCCGATAGGCCTCGCTCAGCTGCCCGGCCCGGAACTTGTCCTGGTGCGCGTGGCGGAACATGATCCGCCACCCGTCCTGGGCCCGGATTTCGCCGCTCGCCGCAGCGCTTTGTAGCGTGCTGATGGCGCGATCCATGTTACCGGCGCTGACGTGAAGCAGAGCGGTACGCTGCGTGAGCGCGGCGCTCGACCGACCGAGAGACTGGGCCCGCTCGATGGCGGCCAGCGCCTCGCGGGTCTGACCGGCCTCTTCCAGAGCGCGCGAGTACGCGTCCCAGATCGCCGCATTCTCTGGCATGGCCTCGGTGGCCCGACGGCCGAGCTCGATGGCCTCGTCCATCTGCCCGAGCTTGAACCGCGCGATCACCAGGCGCTCCAGGATCTGCTCATCGACCTCGACACCCTCGGCGTCGAAGACACGCTCGTACGCCTGTGCCGCGGTCTGGTACAGCTCTGTGATCTGGGCCGGATCGACCGTGCCGGTCGCGTTGCCCCGTGACAGCTGGGCCTCGGCCTGCACCGCCGCGTTGGTGGCGAAGTGGCCGATGTAGGTGACCAGGTCGAGGTTGTCCGGCTCGATCTCCGCACCCTCCTGGGCGAACCGCAGCGCCCCCTCGGGGTCACCGGCGGAGGCGATCTCCGTGGCGATGGTCAACCGGACGTGCACGTCGCCCGGGTTCAGCTCCATGTACCGATCCAGGTACGAGCGGGCCAGCTCCCGGTCGCCCATCTGCGTCGCAACGATCCCACCGAGCTTCAGGGCGTCCTGGTGGATCGGATCCACTTGCAACACCTGGTCGAGGACGCCCAGCGCCTCGTCATGGCGATCCATCTGCCAGTGGATATAGGCCGTCATGTAGCGGGCCGACCGCGAGGCGGGGTTGATCTCGAGCGCGCGCTCGCAGTTGGTCAGCGCCTGATCCCACTGCTCACTGTCTACGTACTGCTGGCAGAAGACCGTATGCCGGAGCTGGTTCTGCCACTCGTCGAACGTCTGGAGGATCTGGTGGGCCGCCTGACGGGCGTCCCGCTCACTCACCGTGAACGGCTCGACATCGAAGGACTCACCGTCCTGGGCGCCGACGAAGCTGGCGGTTACCTGGACCTCGCCGCCCCCGACGTTCTCGTACTCGCCGCAGACGACCAACCCCCAGTTCTGCTGCATGGCCAGCTGACGAGCGCGGATGCACTCATAGAGGTCCTGCTGGCTCAGGCTGTACCGGCGCATGGCGTCCCTGAGGTCCCGATCCTCTACGGTCCGGTGCGTCCGGAGGTTCTCGATGGCGGAGCGCAGTTCCCGGGCGACCTGCTGGCCGAACCGGTCCCGCAGCCCCTCACCCGGCGCCAGGTTCGGTACCAGGATGGTGATGCGGTCGCCCATCTGATCCTGGGCGTTTGCGTCCGTTGGCGCCGTCGCTACTGCCGCAACCAGCAGCAGCGTGAGCGCTCCCCACGTGTGTCGACCGATCAGTTGCTTCATGTTCCAGGGTCTCCGCTCCGGAATTGATACGCTGGCGACCCGGGCCGCTCCGATGCCGCCGCCCACAAATGAATACCCCCGCACCGCGTTGGAAGGTTCGGAGTACGGCCGCGGAGGGGTTGGGAAAGCCTTGGTGCGTATGCACGAGCGGCCATACTACGGCGGCACTGTGCGGCGTGCAAGGCTTCCGTTCTGTCACCCCGGCCCGTCCCCGTGCGAACCTCCCCGACGGACCGCTCCGCGCGGCCCGCGTGCCCACCCAACGTACCAGGAGGCAATCTCCGGGCCGGTTGGTGCTGACGTGGGTTCCAGGCTGTCCTACACGGTCATCGGCGAGATGTTTCGGGCGGGCCTGGCGGGCTGCGCCAACGCGTCAGCCCGTGAGGCGGTGGCGAGGCCGGTCCTCGATGAGCCGTTCCATGAAGGTGATGCGGTCGTCCACCAGGTCCAGGCGATTGTTCAGACGCTCGAGCGCCGTGGTCACGCGCTCGAGCTGCGCCTCGTCGAGCGCCCGGCCGGGGGTGGCGTTGACCATGCGTTCCTTTGCGAGGGCTTCCAGCAGCAGTCCGAGCTTCTTGGAGACCGGTCGCAGGATCAGGACGCCTGCGATGCACATGAACAGTACGATCGGAATCAGCTCTTCCATGACGGCCTCACTCGGTCGGTGGTGTCTGGGAGTCCCTACGAGCGGCCGGTCGCCGCGGTTTCGCCGGCCGCCTCCGGCGGATCCGCAGCAGCAGAAGGATCGCCAGGATAACGACGAGAATGAGTGGAGCCCGTGTGTCGGCACGCACGCGCCAGAAGTAGTGGAGGAGTCCGAGAGCGGTAGCGGGATAGATCAGCCTGTGGAGGAGGACCCAGCGCCTGCCCAGGCGTACGATCCACTGGCGCGTGGATGTGACGGCGAGTGGCAACAGCAGCAGCCAGGCCGCCATCCCCACGGAGATGAACGGTCTCTCGAGGATGTCCTCGAGGAGGAAGGACCAGGCGAAGAGCTGGTCGAGAGAAAGGTAGATCGCGAGATGCAGGGTCGCGTAGAAGAAGGCGAAGAGGCCCAGAGGCCGGCGTGCGGCGGCCAGCTCGTTGCGCCCCGTCAACCGTCTCACCGGCGTAATCGCCAGCGTCACGAACAGCAGGATGAGCGCCCACCACCCGGTGTGGTGAAGCACCCGCTCGATGGGGTTGGCGCCCAGGCCGAAAACCCCGCCACGTAGCCACCAGGCGAGCCGGGCCAGCGGGTAGAGACCCAGGGCCCAGACCCCCGACGTTACGACACGGGCCCGGACCTTTGGCCCCGCCACGCCGGACCCGGCGCCTCAGAACCACCTGCGGAGATCCATCCCCGCATACAGGTGCGCCACCTCGTCGGCATAGCCATTGAACGGGAGGGTCGGCCGCCGGCGCACCTCGCCGATGCGCCGCTCCCGCGCCTGGCTCCACCGTGGATGGTCGACCTCCGGGTTCACGTTGGCGAAGAACCCGTACTCGTTGGGCTGCATCTCCTGCCACGTATTGAGCGGCATGGTCTCCGTGAGCCGCATCCGCACGATGGACTTGATGCTCTTGAACCCGTACTTCCAGGGCACCACCAGGCGGAGCGGGGCACCGTTCTGGTTCGGTAGCTCCCGGCCGTAGAGCCCGGTGGCGAGGAACGAGAGGGGGTGCATCGCCTCGTCCAGCCGGAGTCCCTCGACGTAGGGCCAGTTGAGAACCCGCCTGCGCTGGCCTGGGAGCTCGGCCGGTCGATAGACCGTCGTGAGCTCCACATAGCGAGCGGAGGGTCTGGGACCGGCCCGTTCGAGCACGGGGGCCAGTGGGATCCCCCGCCAGGGGATGACCATGGACCACGCCTCCACGCACCGGAGGCGATAGACACGATCCTCGATCGCGTGCGGTCGCACGAAATCGCTGAGATCATACTGGCCGGGCCTGTCCACCAGCCCATCGAGGGTTACGGTCCAGGGCCGGGGATTGAAGTGATGCGCCAGCCGGGACGGATCTTCCTTGCCGGGTCCGAACTCGTAGAAGTTGTTGTACGTGGTCACCAGCTCGTACGGGGTGGTTTCCTCGCTGGCCGTCCCTCCGTCCGCCCGGCTACACGCTGCCAGGAGCGACCCGGGCGCCACGGCGGCCGCCGCCAGCGTGCGCGCCCCTCGTCCGATGAACTCACGCCGCCTGAGGTAGAGCGACTCCGGCGTGATCTCGGACGAAGGGATATCGCGGGGCTTGCCGATGAGCATGGCTGTCGTGGGATCCGGCCTCGCGGCGTCAGTAGATGTAGACGGGGGTGCGGACCTCGACCATCCCGTACAGTTGCTCGACGTCTTTGTTCAGCATGCGAACACAGCCGTGGCTGGCCCACTCCCCGATCGAATCCTCGTAGGGCGTCCCGTGGATCAGATAACCGTCTCCGAGAATGAGTCGGTGCGACCCGAGCACGTCGGGGATTCGCCGCTGGGGGGAGCCGATAGGGGGCACGAAGATCTTGCCGTCGAATATGATCTCACCCCCGGGCGTGAACGCCCGCCAGTGTCCGTAGCGGTTGATCCTCCCTACCTCGTCGCCACGAACCTCTATGACCGTGCTGTCGGACAGGGCTACCCGCTGCCCGCTCCGGAGGTGAATCGGCTGCAGCTCCTGCTCCACGGCCTTTTCGTAATAGTGCCAGTTGGGCGGGACCCAGAGCGGCGATTCCTCCTTCCCGAGCACCGTCATACGCCCGGTCGGCGTGTTGAAGTCCCACTCGTTCTGACCGTACCGGAAGATCGTGTCACGGCCCACTGCGATGGGCGCGGCGAACACGGCGCTGTCTCCCCGCATCAACCATAGCATCCGGGCATCACGCGACACCACGATGCGATCCCGGTCCGTGTTCAGCGCTGATTTCCACGCGGCGGAATCCCCCCGGACGCCCGGAGGCGCCTCCATCGGGCTCGAGGGCGGTGGCGGCCCCGCCGAGGGGAGCACGCGCTCCAACGTCTGCATCGCGGGCGCACACGCGCCGACGACCGCAGCGGCCAGAAGACTCAAGGGTACGGTGACACGTCGACTCATAGGATCCCGCTGCCCGGTGTATTTCCGAGGGTGCGCTCGGCGCCAGAACCGTCTCGCCTGCCTGGCATGTTCGGTGCAATGCCCAGAGCGTCCCTGGCTACGGGACGCCACTTCCCGCGCACTAGTGTACCGAATATCGGATCGAGAGGGTAGCGATACATGGCCCAGGCGACCAGAGGCCGCGTCACCGTGCTCGGCGCCCGCCTGCCCGATTCCGACAGGGTGCTGACCGCTGATGCCCTGAATTTCCTCCGGGACCTGCACGACGCGTTCGACGGGCGCCGGCGCCAGCTCCTCGCCGCCCGTGCCGAACGCGAGGACCGGATACGGGGCGGAGAAATGCCCGACTTCCTTGAATCGACCCGGGCCGTCCGGGAGGCCGATTGGAAGGTGGCCGACCCGCCGGCGGACCTGAACGGGCGGGTCGTGGAGATCACTGGCCCGGTCGAGCGAAAGATGATGATCAACGCCCTCAACTCCGGGGCGGATGTCTTCATGGCGGATTTCGAGGATGCCCTGTCCCCGACCTGGTCCAACATCATCGCTGGACAGGCGAACTGCCAGGATGCGGTGCGGCGCACGATCGAGTTCGAGAACCCTGATGGGAAGCGGTACGCGCTGGACGACCGAACGGCCACCCTCCTCGTGCGACCCAGGGGCTGGCACCTGCCGGAGAAGCACGTGGCGGTTGATGGTCAGGCAGTGTCGGCCAGCCTGTTCGATTTCGGGCTCTACTTCTTCCACAACGCCCGCGAGCTCCTCGACCGGGGCAGCGGCCCGTACTACTACCTGGCAAAGCTGGAGAACCACCTCGAGGCGCGTCTCTGGAACGACGTCTTCGATTTCGCGCAGGACGCACTCGACGTCCCCCACGGATCGATACGCGCCACGGTCCTGATCGAGAACATCCTGGCCGCGTTCGAGATGGAGGAGATCCTCTACGAGCTACGCCCCCACATGGCCGGCCTGAACGCGGGGCGATGGGACTACATCTTCAGCGCCATCAAGAAGTTCCGGCACCGTGACGACTTCGTCCTTCCGGACCGCAGCCAGGTCACCATGACCGTGCCGTTCATGCGCGCATACACCCAGCTGCTGGTCCGTACGTGCCACCGGAGGGGCGCGCACGCCATGGGTGGCATGGCGGCCTTCATCCCGAGCCGCGACGAAGATGTGAATCGTCGCGCGTTCGAGAAGGTGCGCGAGGACAAGGTGAGGGAAAGCCGTGACGGGTTCGATGGAACCTGGATCGCGCACCCGGGCCTCGAGTCCGTGGCCCGGGAGGCCTTCGTCGAGGTGCTCGACGGCCGACCCCACCAGAAGGATCGACATCGCGATGAAGTGGACGTTTCCGCCGCCGACCTCCTGGCCATCCCGGACACACCCGGCGCTGTGACCATGGAGGGCGTCCGGCAGAACGTGAGCGTTGCGATCCAGTACCTGTCGGCGTGGCTCGACGGGTGGGGCGCCGCAGCCATCAACAACCTCATGGAAGACGCCGCCACCGCCGAGATCTCTCGTTCCCAGCTCTGGCAATGGCTGCACCGCGCCGTCGAGCTGGCGGACGGCTCCACCATGTCCGCCGCGCTGTACCGGGAGATCCGGGATGAGGAGCTGGGTGCCCTTCGGGCGGAAGGAGGGCCTTTCACCGCGCGTCTCGACGAGAGCGTCGCGCTGCTCGACGAGCTGGTGCTGGCCGAGGATTTCGTCGACTTCCTCACGCTGCCCGGCTACAAAAGACTGAACGGAGGACCGAAGTGAGAGACCGTAGCGACTGGGGCAATGGCAAACGGGACCGCGCCGTGACGGGTGACAGTGATCGCGCGCGCGTCCCCTTCGACGAACAGGTTGCTCAGCTCGAGGCCCGTTGGGCCACGGAGCGGTTCGCGGGAATAGAGCGTCCCTACGAGGCTCGCGACGTCGTCCGACTCCGGGGCTCCATCCGGGAGGACCATGCGAACGCGCGCCTGGCGGCGAACCGGCTCTGGGACCTCCTCACCGCCGGCGAAGAACCCGTCCGGACGTTCGGTGCCCTCACCGGCAACCAGGCCGTCCAGATGGTCCGTGCCGGCCTCCAATCCATATACGTCAGCGGCTGGCAGGTGGCGGGGGATATGAACCTGTCCCTGCACACGTACCCGGACCAGAGCCTCTACCCGAGCAACAGCGCGCCGACACTCGTGAAGCGATTGAACAACGCCCTGCGGCGGGCCGACCAGATCGAGTGGAGCGAGCAGGACGGGCAGGTCGAAACGGAGTGGATGGTACCGATCGTGGCCGACGCGGAGGCCGGCTTCGGTGGCCCGCTCCACGCGCATGAGCTGGCCCGAAGCTTCATCGAGGCCGGCGCGGCCGGGATTCATTTCGAGGACCAGCTCGCCGCGGAGAAGAAGTGCGGCCACATGGGGGGCAAGGTGTTGGTTCCGACCTCCCAGTTCATCCGGGTCCTGAGCGCCGCGCGCCTGGCCTCCGACGTCCTCGACGTGCCGACTGTTTTGTTCGCCAGGACGGACGCCGAGTCCGCCACCCTCCTCACCAGCGACATCGACGAGCGCGACCGGGCATTCCTGACGGGCGAAAGGACCCTGGAAGGCTATTACCGCGTGCAGGGCGGACTCGATTCCGCCATCGCGCGGGCCCTCGCCTACGCACCGTACGCCGACGTGCTCTGGTGCGAGACCAAGACGCCCGACCTGGCCGAAGCACAGCGCTTCGCGGACGCCGTCCGCGACGCGTATCCGGGCAAGCTGCTGGCCTACAACTGCTCGCCATCCTTCAACTGGAAACGTCATCTGGACGACGCCACGATCGCCTCGTTCCAGGAAAAGCTTGGCGAGATGGGCTATCGATACCAATTTATCACGCTGGCCGGGTGGCACCTGGTCAATCTGGGCGCGTTCGAGCTGGCCCGCGAGTACGAAGCGCGTGGCATGGAAGCATACGTTCGCCTCCAGGAACGGGAGTTCCACCTGGAGGAGAAGGGCTATACGGCGGCCAAGCACCAGCGGGAAGTCGGTGGCAACTACTTCGACCTGGTTCTGGACACCCTCTCCCACGGGGAGGCGAGCACGGGGGCCATGAAGGAATCCACGGAAACGGCGCAGTTCGGCTGACGGAAATCGGCAGGAGCCAACGATGGCGCGAGCGATCTGGAAGGGCGTGATCCGGTTCGGGGACATCAGTGCCCCGGTCAAACTGTACTCGGCCATTCAGGACCGGAGTGTACGGTTCCGCCTGCTCAACGAAGAGACCCTGTCCCCCGTGAGCCAGCGGATGGTGAACCCGGTGACGGGGGACGTAGTGCCGCACGACCAGATCCGCCGAGGCTTCGAAGTCGAGCCGGGCGTATTCGTGGTGCTGGAGGACGACGAGCTGGAATCCATCCAGCCCGAGAAATCCAGGGACATCGAGGTGACGAGGTTCGTGGAGTCCAGCGCCATCGACCACCAGTGGTATGACCGCGCGTACCACCTGGGGCCTGATGAAGACGTGGAGTCTTACTACGCGCTCGCCGCCGCGCTCGAGGATTCCGGCAAGGAGGGAATCGTCCGCTGGGCCATGCGAAACAAGGAGTACGTCGGCGCGCTCCGCGGCGAGGAAGGCCGGCTGCTGTTGATCACGCTGCGGCGAGCGGATGAGGTGATCCCGGCATCGGCGCTGGAGCCTCCCGCCGGCAGGGAGCCGGACCCCAAGGAGCTGGCCATGGCGGAACAGCTGGTGTCGGCGCTGGCCGACGAGTTCGACCCGACGGATTACCGGGACGAGTACCGGGACCGGGTGCTCGAGCTGATCGAGGCCAAGGCCGAGGGCAAGACGTTGCGGCTCCGCAAGCCGACCGAGCGTCAGGAGGCGGATGACCTAACAACATCCCTCGAGGCCAGCCTCAGGGCGGCGAAGGAGCGGAAGAGTGCCTGAGACCCAGGACGGCGGGATTCGCGGTCGCTCCTTCTGGTCGGGCACCATCAGCTTCGGGCTGGTAAGCGTTCCCGTGAACCTGTTCCCGGCCAACAGGAGCGGAGGCGTTTCCCTCCGCATGCTCGACCGCGACGGAACGCCCCTGGCCCGTCGTTACTTCGATCCGGAGACCGGCCGGGAAGTCCCGACGGACCGGCTCGTCCGAGGCTACGAGATCGCGCCCGACCAACATATCGTCATCACCGACGAAGAGCTCGAATCCCTCGAGCCGGAGAAGAGTCGCGACATCGATCTCCGACGCTTCGTGGACCGGGATCAGGTGCCGCCGATCTTGTTCGAGCGCGCGTACTACCTCACACCGGCCGGCCAATCGACCAAGGCGTACCGTCTCCTGGCGGCCACGATGGAGCGTACCGGCCAGGCCGGGATCGCCACGTTCGTGATGCGCACTCGCGAGTACCTCGTCGCGATCCTCGCGGAGGGCGGGATTCTGCGCGCCGAGACGCTCCGGTTCCAGGACGAGATCCGGCCGATCGAGGATGTGGGCCTGCCGGACGTGCCGGGCCTGGACGGGGGCCGGGTGCGCGAGATCAGGGAAGCGATCGCCAGCCTGACCGAGGAATCCCTCGACCTGGATGAGCTGAGCGACGAGTTCGCCCAGCGACTCCGGGCGCTGGTCGATCGGAAGAGGCGGAAGGGCGTTGATGTGGTTGCCGCGCCCGCGGGCACGGTGGTCGACGATGAGGATGGAGACGTGATCGACCTCATGGAGGTGCTGAAGCGCAGCCTCCGGCCGCCCGAGCCCGGCCCTCGCCGCGAGACTTCACATGCCCGCGGTGGGGACCCCGGGGCCGACCTCCAGGAGCGCTCCAAGACCGACCTGTACGAGGAAGCGAAAGCCAGGGGCATCCCCGGCCGCAGCGGGATGACGAAGGCGGAGCTCATCCGCGCGCTGCGTCGCAGCGCCTAGCCCGATCAGCCCACGGTGAGAAGGATAGGTAGTGGGCGCGACAGGATTCGAACCTGTGACCTTCTGGGTGTAAACCAGACGCTCTGAACCAGCTGAGCTACGCGCCCCGCGTCGGATGGTAGCCGGAGGGCCAGGTGGCGTCCAGTGCCAGCCGAAGGTCAGCGCGGCGAGGAGGGGACAAAGGCCGCGGTCGACAGAGGCCGACCCGGCGTGTACTCCTCCAGCTCGAGCCGGAGGGTCCCGAAGCTCACCTTGGCCCGCAGCATGACCATGATCCGGGCCGCGTCATCGGTGATGAACACCTCGGCCTCACCTCCGTCGCTGAACATGCCGCTCGTCTCGATCAACGGTTGAAGCACCACGGTGTTGAAGCGCCCGGCCGGGACCTCGACGGTCTCGCGGCGCAGTACCCGGATTCGGACCGGATTGCCATCGGGGTTCCAGTAGTCGTGCAGCTCGTACTCGTCGCCGGGGTCGAGGCGAAGCGTACGCACATAGTAAAGGAAGGAGGTGTCGTCGAGCGGCCGTCCCGTCTCCAGCTCACCACTCTCGATTCGTTCGTTCGTCCGCCCGGTCCAGCGGCGCTCCTCCGGGTAGAACGCACGCGTCCGTTGCCGGGTGAACCGGACCTCGTGCGTATCCTGCTCGAAACGCCGTGAGAAGAGCCCGCGAACATCCATCCAGGAATCGTACGTGTTGTTCACCCTGGCGCCGGGGATTCCGCCCCGAAGCCGGAAGTGCATGTGGTAGGCGGGATGCCCGTCGACGGTATCCACACCCACGACGTGCATGGATCCCGACCCGACGGCCCGGAGGATGCCGTAGCCCACGCGATAACGGGCCTGCTCACCCACGCCGAAGGGTGTCGGCGCGGCATCATGGCGATACGCCGCTAGATCGACGGTCGAGTCGGAGTCCGGCGCGAGCGGCTCCTGCGCCGGCAAGGCGACGGTAATGGACAGGACCAGGACCGCACCGTTCGTGAGGATTCGTGACATTTCCAAGTTATCTCGGCATGCGTGGCCGCGAGCTACGACCCCGTTGGGGCGGGCCGGTGCGGCGTTCTTGTCGACTGACCACAACGTTAGGTACACCCGGACTTGAGGGAAAGGTCGCACTCCATGCGGACTGGCCGCCCGGACCCGCGGCTCGTAGAGTGTAGCCATGACAGCCAACGTCTTCACGATCGTTCTGGCCGGCGGGGAGGGAAAGCGTCTTCAGCCACTCACTCGCGACCGGGCCAAGCCGGCCGTCCCGGTCGGAGGCGACTACCGCCTCATCGACTTCGCGCTCTCGAACCTTGCCAATGCCGGCTTCCTCCGGATCGTGGTCCTGACCCAATACAAGAGCCACAGCCTGGACGTACATCTGGCGAAGACGTGGCGCATGGCCCCGGTGTTGGGCAACTACGTGATCTCGGTTCCCGCCCAGATGCGGCGTGGTCCCCACTGGTTCGCCGGGTCGGCGGACGCCGTGTTCCAGAATCTCAACCTGATCCGCGACGAGCGCCCCGACCACGTGATCGTGTTCGGGGCAGACCACATCTACCGGATGGACCCGCGCCAGATGGTGGACCAGCACATCGCCAGCGGCGCCGCGGTGACCGTCGCGGCCATTCGGACCCCGCTCGAGCAAGCGGACCAGTTCGGCGTGATCGAAACGGCCGACAGCGGACGCCGGATCGAGCGCTTCCGTGAGAAGCCCAAGGACGCCAGGGGCCTGGTCGATGCCCCCGACCAGGTGTACGCCTCCATGGGCAACTACGTGTTCAGGACGGAAGCGCTGGTGAAGGCGGTCACCGCGGATGCCAGAGACGACGAGTCCCGTCACGACATCGGCGGCGACATCATTCCGGCGCTGGTCGACGCCGGCCAGGCCGAGGTGTACGACTTCGCTGGCAACGAAGTGCCCGGTGCGACAGATCGGGACCGGGGCTACTGGCGCGACGTCGGCACGCTCGACGCCTACTACGATTCGCATATGGACCTGGTCTCGGTCGATCCGATCTTCAACCTCTACAACACGGAGTGGCCGATCCTGACGACGCGCGAAGCCATGCCACCGGCCAAGTTCGTTTTCGGCCAGCAGGGTCGGACCGGGCACGCCATTGATTCCATGGTGAGCGCCGGCGTCGTGGTATCCGGCGGCGAGGTGCGCCGGTCGATCCTGTCGCCGGGCGTATTCGTACACTCCTACGCCGACATCGAGGGTTGCGTGCTGATGCACAACGTGGACGTCGGCCGGCATGCCGTCGTCCGGAACGCGATCATCGACAAGAACGTCCGGATTCCGGAGCGGGCACAGATCGGCGTGGATCCGGCGGCTGACCGGGAGCGGTTCAAAGTGACCGACGGCGGAATCGTGGTGATCGGCAAGGACGAGGAGATCAAGCCCTGAACGAGCCTCGATCCGGGCGACTCGCCGTCGCCCTCTGTACACGGGAGTACCCGCCGGAGGTATACGGTGGAGCCGGCGTGCACGTGGAGCACCTGGCCGCGTCGCTCGCGGCCCACGCGGACGTCGCCGTCCATTGCTTCGGCGAGGGTCGATCCGACCCGCTGGTCGCGGGGGCGTACAGACCGTGGCGCGAGCTCGATGGCTCCGAGCCACACCTCGCGGCTCTCCGGACGTTCTCCGTCGACCTGGCCATGGCGGCGCGCCTTCAGTCGGCCGACATCGTCCATACACATACGTGGTACGCCAACCTTGCCGGGCACCTTGCCCACCTGACCTACGACGTGCCGCACGTGATGACCAGCCACAGCCTGGAACCGCTCCGCCCGTGGAAGGCGGAGCAGCTGGGAGGCGGATACCAGCTGTCCTCGTGGGCGGAGCGCACCGCAGCGGAAGCTGCGGACGCGATCATCGCCGTGTCCGCGGGCATGCGGGATGACATCCTTCGCAGCTACCCGACCGTTCCACCGGACCGGGTCCACATTGTCCACAACGGCGTCGATACGGACGTGTACGCGCCCGACTCAGGGACGGCTGTCCTCGAGCGGATCGGGATCGAGCCGGCGGTGCCTACTGCGGTGTTCGTGGGTCGGATCACGCGCCAGAAGGGGCTGCCCTACCTCCTGCGGGCCGCCCGGCACCTGACGGCCGGTAGCCAGCTGGTGCTCTGCGCGGGCGCGCCCGATACCGAGGAGATCGAGCGGGAGGTAGGCGATGGAGTGGCTGCGCTGGAGCGTGAGGGCCGGCTTCGAGTGTTCTGGATCCCTGAGATGCTGCCCCGGGCCGACGTCGTCCAGATCCTGTCGCACGCCACGGTCTTCGTTTGCCCGTCCATCTACGAGCCCTTCGGTCTCGTGAACGTGGAAGCCATGGCCTGCGGCACCCCGGTCGTGGCATCAGCCGTCGGTGGCATCCCGGAGATCGTTGTGGAGGGCGAGACCGGCCACTTGATCTCGTTCGAGCCTGGAGACGACCCGTTCGGAAGTCCGGCCCACCCCGAAGACTATGCCCGCCGGTTGGCCGACCGGATCAACGCACTCCTGAACAACCCGACTGACGCGAAGCGGATGGGACTCGCCGCGCGCGCTCGGGTCGAAGCCGAGTTCGCGTGGCCGGCCATCGCGGAGCGCACGTTGGCGCTCTACGAGTCGCTGGTATGAGCCGGTCGCTGCGAGCGTCCCGGGTCCACGCCTCAGATGATGATGCCGAGAGGGATCAGTACCACGTAGCCCAGCGCCAGGAGCAGCGGCGCGGCGACGGTGGAGCCTCCCGCCAGCAGGAAGAATCCCAGGACGAGGGAGACGAGCCCCGCGACCAGCAGGGCGTAGTTGATCGTCGACCAGCGTAGGGAGGGCGGCAGGTGTTGCGTCGGTGGCCGGCGTCGCGTTCGGGGCATGGTGGAGTATGTGGTGACTCGCGCGCGAGGTCAACGGGCCGCGCTGGATCCCCCGTGAGACGTCATGGGTCGCCCCAGGTGGACGGATCCCAGTAGGCGGGGTCGTCGGGCGGCTCGGTGGCCCGGAGCCGCTCCATTCGCTCCAGATCCCGGCGTCGCCGGATGGCGAACAGCACCACCAGCACCACCGCGGCCATCCCCCAGAAGAGCATCGAGTGCCCCAGGATGACGCCCCAGCCGAAGGCGCTGCGGACGTGCCTGCGCCAATCCTCCTCGAACTGGCCCATCGTGCGGCCGTAGGTCGCCCGGAACGCGCCGTCGAAGTCCTGCTGGTCTCGCCACCGCTCCAGGAAGATGCGCAAGCCGCGCTCGCCACTGCGATCGATGAGATAGCCCACGGCGCTGGCCGACAGGAGGTAGGCGATCCGCGCGTCGTCCGCGGCAACGGGCCAATCCAGGGTGATGGAATCGAGCGGCGGCGCGCGCTGGCTGGCGAGGGCTAGGCGGAGACGCCAGGCCGCCTCCCAGTCCCACTGGCCGGCCGCCCATTGCGCGTAGCCTTCAGTGAACCATCGCGGGGTCCTGGCCGGACCGACGTACCGCTGCAGACCCACGTGGGCCAGCTCGTGTCTCAGGGTCTGATGGACCGTGTGGAGCGGCGTACGCACCCAGTCGTACGTCGGCAGCACGATGAGCCCACGGACGGGGTCCGCCACCCCGGCCCCCCACTCGGGCACGGCCCTGCCCGTCAGGCTGTCCCACCGTTCGGCGTCCGGCGCGAGGAAGACATCCACGGGCCCGTAGGTGAGGACATCCTCCGGTAGGGCGGGCAGCGGCGGCGAGCTGGCCATGCGCTCGCCGAGCCGTTCCGCCAGCGCTCGCTGCTCCGGCCAGAAGTGGAGCGACACGGGCCCCACCACCAGGGTCTCATGGGGGGGCTGCACGGCAAGTAGGAGGCTGAGCAGCGCCACCGGCGCCATCGAACTCACAGCCCGGCCTGGACGGCCGCGACATCGAGAACTGCGGCAACCCTCCGGTCATCGAGACGGATGAGCGAGCGGGTATGGCCGGATGACAGCGCGGCGAGCCATGGGGGTGGATCGAGGACGGCTGCGGTGGCGGCATCGCGCACGCCATCGACCTCGTCGGCCGCGAGCGCCAACCGCCCTTCGCCGCCCGTAACCCGGACGACCACGGCCTGACGAGGATGATCGGACCGGGGCAGGCCGGGCGGGTCCACGACCGCCCACGACCCCGTCCGCCCCCGGGCCTGTCCCGAGGCGTCCACCGGCGCCACCTCGTCCACGACGTCCAGCGGAACGGCGAGCAGCGCATCGCCCAATCGCCACACCACGAAGGAAGCGGCCGGCGGGTCAGCGGGCGGCACGGGCCACTACTTCGAGATGGTTCCGGGCCGTTGCGTTGCCAGGGTTCAACTCGATCGCCCGGCGCCAGCACGCGATCGCCCGGTCCCGCTCGTTGCGTCGGTAGTACAGGTCGGCCATGACTGTGTAGACCCCGTCGCCCAGGTCCGGGTCCACCTCCGTCGCGCGCGCATAGTGCTCGAGTGCTTCATGGATCGCGTTCCGCGAACGTGCCATGTCTCCCAGATTCCGGTGCGCCTGCGCGATCGATGGGTCCTCCTCGGCGGCGCGGCGATGCGCCGCCTCGGCGGCGGCCCTGTCGCCGCAGATCTCCGCCACAATGCCGCGGAGCAGGAGGAGTGGTGCTGATCGGGGGTGCGCCGCGAGGCCGGCGTCCGCGTGCGTCGTGGCCTCCGTCCACCGGCCCCGGGCCAACTCGGCCAGGCCCGCGCAATAGAAATAGGGGGCAGGGGCGATAATGTCCGGCGGTAGCCGTTGCCGGTATGCGGCCAGCTCCAGGCACGCGCCCACCGGGTCTCCACCGAAGAGCGTCGTGGCGGCGCTGGCGAGCCGAACGCGCTCATCGTCGGGCGCAAGCTCACGAGCCTCGTCCAGGATGGCGGCCGCATCGCTGAACCTGCCCTGGAGCCGTAGTGACAGGGCGAGGTTCAGGTACAGCTCGATCCTGGGGCCTTCGGTCTGGAGCAACGACGTCAATCGTCGTGCAGCGCTGGGATGGTCTCCCTGCCGCAGGGCGATGAGGGCGAGATAATGTCTGGCGCCGCGGTCCCGCGGGTCGTCGCGGAGAACGCGTCGGAACTCCCGATCGGCGTCCTCGAGCATGGCCGTCCGATAAAATGCGACGCCGAGGTTAAACGCATCCCTTGACGCGCGGTCCGGGGCACGGGTGCCAGGCTCACGGCGCCCGACCGGCCTGGCGAATCCCGCCTGCATCAACCCATACAGGGCCTTGCCGACGGAGAATTCGTCCAATCCGCTTCGCTCGATCAGCTCGTATACGGTGCGTTGTCCGTCTACGAGCGGCACGAGGATCTCCTGTTCCCGAGCGAGCTGGACGCCGGCTGTCTCCAGGCGGTCCGGGTCCACGACGAATATCAGGTCGCTCGACGTGATCTTCTTCTGGATGATGGACCACTCGTCGATGCGCCGAGCGCCCTCGAGCAGGAGTGTTTCCGGGTTGACCGAGATCAGGACCTCTCCCGCCTCGGGAAGGCGCCCCGGCTCGAAGTGGAAGTTGCCGCGCCGCCAGGAGAACAAATAGTAGATCGCTTCCTCGATCTGGTGACGGATGCATGCGTTCAGCGTGGGGGCATCGATGTGGCCGTGGGCGCGCAGCAGCTCACCCAGGCGGCGGTCCGGCTTCCGTTTCTGCTCGGCGACCGCCTCGTTGAGTTGCGTCCGGGTGATCGCGCCCTGCCGCACCAGCAGATCGCCGATCCGATCGCGGCGGTTCAGGATCGTTGCGAACGTGATCCGTCCGGCGTCGAAGTAGACCTGGCCGAAGCGTGAGCGATCCGTGATGGACAGGCACCCCGTTTTCCGGCCGATGGAGAGGAGCTGGCACACATCCGCAAGACCGGCTTCCTTCAGGCTTCCTTTGATGGCCATCAGTCGGCTGGCTCCACAACCCAGTCTTCGAGATAGGGCCACTCCCATGGCACCTTCTCCGGGCCCAGGATCTCGCGGGCATCCGTTCCGGGGAGGCCGGGCCCCGGCGGTGGCGCGGGCGGGGGACGCCAGCGCTTGCGGACCGCGGCCAGCAGGGCTTTTGCCTCGTCCAGCCGGTCCGGATCGCGGAGCGGCGCAACGCTCAGCTCGCGGGCATAGGGGTCGATCGCGCGTATCTCGGCCTCGATGGCGCGCAGTCGGGCGACATCTTCCTCGAACCGCCGAATCAGCCGGTCGGCTTGCGCCGGGGTGAGTGCGCCGGTTAGCGCGCCATCCAGGCGCCGGGTCCGGTAACCCTGCCCTTCCCAGCTGAGGATCGCATCGCCGACCCTGCGTTTGGATGGCGGGATCATGGTCACGGAGCCGGGCACGTCCAGCGGGCGCTCCCCGGCGGCGCCGAGCAACCGCATGACCTCGGGGGTGGCCCGGACGGTCCGGCCCTCCAGCGCGAGGGGCCCGGGCTCATCCCTCGACCGGCGCCGCGGCCCGTGAGGCGCCGCGCAGGACGAGCTCGCTGATCGATCGGACCGTGGCAAGCACGCCGGACCCGCGGACCGCGGAGGCGGGGTGGGCGGGAACGTCACGAAAATTCAGCGCATCGTCCAGCTCAGCGATCGGTACGGCCCGGTCGAGGTCCTGCTTGTTGTACTGCAGCACGAACGGCATCTGGCGGACGTCGAGCCCCTGGGTCAGGAGGTTCTCGTGCAGGTCGGCCAGGCTTTCCACGTTCGCGTCCTGACGCCCGGGGTGGGAATCGGCGACGAACACCACGCCATCGGCGCCCCGGAGCACGAGCCTTCGCGTCGAGCCGTAGTACACTTGACCGGGCACGGTATAGAGCTGGAATCGCACCCTGAAACCGGAGATGTCGCCGAGATCCAGCGGCAGGAAATCGAAGAACAGGGTCCGATCGTTCTCGGTCGCGAGCGAGATCATGTCGCTGCGCCGGGCCGCGGGGACCGCGCGGTGGATCCACTGGAGGTTCGTTGTCTTGCCGGAGCGGGCGGGACCGTAATACACCACCTTGCAGAGAATCTCGCGGGAGGCATACTGCACCAGCGGCATCAATCCCCCCGATCCGCCAGGATTTGCTCCAGTCCCGCCTCCAGGTCACGCTCGAACGCGGCGACCTCGCTCGGCGAAGCTCGCCACAGGTACGGGATCTCCCGGACGGAGTCGACCAGGCGGTCGAAGAAGAGCTGGACCAGGCCCAGGGTCGATTCGCGGTCGAAGATCGTGACGAGCACGAACTCCTCGCCGTCGCAATCGAATGGGGCGAGGAACAGCTGGTTCTCACGGCCTACGTGGTGGAGGTGGACCCACCGATCGGCGCCGATCAGCTCTGCCAGGGCGTGGGATGACACGTGAGTGGCGGCCGCCAGGGCCGCCACGTTGTTGACGTCGTAGCGGCGCGAGAATCCGTGCTGGGCCAGGACCTGGCCGCTGTGGCTCAGTAGGATCGCCGTCCGCACGCGCGCTTCGGACACGAACTCGGCCATGGGCGCCCTGAGCCGATCCACGACCCGGTCCAGGTGTTCCTTCCTCATTGCATGAGCCCCTCGGCCACCCTGACGGCGCGGGCGCGAACGAGGCCGAGCTGCGCGGACGGGGCCGCGAGCACAACGACCAGCAGCGGCCC
>CAYXJH010000002.1:0-41088 GCA_964465415.1 uncultured Gemmatimonadaceae bacterium | reverse complement strand
CCCGGCGCGCCGGGAGGCGCTGTCGCGCTCGGCGCGAGCATCCGCTCGGCGGTTCACCTGGGAGGCGGTGGCGGACCGGCATCACCGTTTCCTTAAGCGCATCGCCGGATCCACGAACGTTGAGGCAGATGGCGAAGAAGCCGATCCGACGACCTGAGACGGCAGCGAAGCCCGAGGCCAAGGCGTTACCGGTCCTGAATGTTCCCACGGCGGCCGGGATCTTCTTCGGCCTCGCGTTCATCTATTTCCTCCCCGCCCTGCTCCCCGGACAGGGGATCTTCGGGACGGATTACCTGGCCGGCGGTTATCCGTTCAGCGACTTCATCGCCGGCCGCCTCCGGGCGGGCGCACTCCCCATGTGGGTGCCCTACGTGTTCGGCGGCATGCCGCTGTTCGCGAACCCGGGCAGCACGTTCTATCCGGTCTGGCTCCTCGCGGCCCTTCTGGTTCCGGTTGGAAGGGTCCTGCCCATTGTCTTCCTCGTGCAGTTCGGACTGGCGGGCCTCGGGATGTTCCTGCTCCTGAGGGAGCTGGAGGTGCGCCGCTGGATCGCGCTGCTGGGCGGGCTCGCCTTCCAGTTCACCGGCCTCGTCACCTCTTACGTCTACGCCGGCCACGACGGAAGGGTGATCGTCGCCACGCTGGCCCCCCTCTTCCTCTTCTTCCTCCATCGCATGGTGCGGACAGGTCGAGTCGGACCGGCAATAGGTGCCACGGCGACGCTGGCTTTCTGCTTCCTCTCGTTCCAGATCCAGAGCAGCTACTACCTGCTTCTCGCCGGCCTCGCCTGGGGGATATTCGCGCTCGTGACGTTCCGGCCGCGGGGACGAGCGCTGGTGGGGCGTCTGATCCTGGGGTTCGGCGCCGTCCTGATCGCGTTCATGCTGGCCGCGGTCAATTTCCTGCCGTTCCTGGATTACGTGGACGCATCTCCCCGCGGGGGCGAGGAGGGTCGGGGCTACGAGTATGCCGTATCCTGGTCCATGCCTCCGTCCGAGCTGACATCGCTGGCGGTACCCGAATGGGAGGGCGCCAGCGTGGTGGACCCGAACACCGGCGAGCCCCGGTTCCCCGAGTACAGGGGCGAAAATCCGTTCAAGCTGCACTCCGAGTACGTCGGCGCGTTCGTGCTCCTACTGGCCGGCCTCGGGGCGTGGTACGGCCGGCGGGACCGGTACTGGTGGTTCTTCGCGGCCCTGGCCCTCTTCGCCCTGACGATCTCGTTCGGCGGACATACGCCGATCTACAGGCTGTACTTCGACCTGCTGCCCGGCACACGCCGCTTCCGGGCGCCGTCCATCTCGTTCTTCCTGGTCTCGCTGTCGCTCGTGGCCATGGCCGGCATTGCGCTGGAGCGATTGGCCCGTATGATGTCGCCGGGAGCGCACGTCCGAGGCGGGGGCCGCCGCAAAGCCGGCGCCCGCGGTGATGGTGCGGACACGTTGGACGCCGCCAGGTGGGCCGGCATGGGGGGCGTGGGTGTGGCCGTCCTCTTTCTCGTCGCAGCGGCCGCCGTCGACGATCCTGGCCGGAGCGCCGGGCTCGCCCGCTTCGGCGTCGTCCTCGGGCTCACGGCCGGGCTCCTCTGGGCATGGGTCGCCGAACGGTTGACGGCCAGGGCACTGTTCCTGGGGCTCGCCATCGTGACGGTAACCGACCTCTGGCTGATGGGGCGCCGATTCTTCCATACCGTGCCGCCCCCCGCGGTCTGGTTCCAGGCGGACGATGTCGTCCACGCCCTGGCGGCCAGCCCTACTGGGGGACGAGTTTGGGTGCTTCCGGTGGGCCCGCAGTACCGGGGGTCCGGCAATTTCCTCATGGCGCAACGGATCGAGCAGGCTGGCGGCGAGCACCCGAACCCGCTCCAGCGATGGTATGACTACGTGGGCGCCGGGGAGCAGACGTACGTGGACTGGCACAATTTCCTGGGCGAGTCCCCGACGTTCCGCCGTGCGGCGAACATCCGTTGGATCGTCAGCATGGTCCAGCTGGAAGGCGCGGAACAGTTTGCGGGCGTCCAGCGCATCCACGGCGGGCCCAGCGCGCTGATCTACGAGGACCCGGGTGCGTTACCCCGGGCATATCTGGTGGGCGGAGCGCGGGTGACGGACGATCCCGAAGGCGCGCTCGCGATCCTCGCCGACCCCGGATTCGACCCGACGACGGAGGTGGTCGTCCACGAACCGCCGCCGATCCCGCTTCCCGGCGGTGCGGTGTCTGGTGAGGCGCGAATCGTCGATTGGACCCCGGATGAGGTGCGAATCGCGGTCCGGTCCGACGGTCCCGCGCTCCTCGTGCTCGCCGACAACTATTATCCGGGGTGGGAGGCCCACGTGAACGGCGATGCCGTGCCCATCCTGCGAGCCAACCACACGTTCCGGGCGATCGCCGTCCCCGCGGGCGAGCACCAGGCCGTGTTCCGGTTCAGACCTACTCCCATGTGGATCGGCTTCTGGATCTACCTGGCCGGGATGCTGGCACTGCTAGGGTACGGCCTGTGGAGCGCGTACGGTTACTGGCGCGGCCGCGGCCCGGAACAGCCAAGCGATCCGGGACCGGGAGAGGTGAGCGCCTCCTCGTGACCGGAGCCTCGCGCTGGCGGCCCCTCCTGGGTGGGGTGCTCGTGGTGACCGCGGCGATCTTCCTCGGACTCACGATCTCGCGGCACTGGCGTGAGCTGGAGGCGTTCGACTGGCAGCTCCAGTGGGCGTGGCTCGCGGCCAGCACCCTGGCGCTTGCCGGAGTCCTGGCCCTGGGCGTAATGGTCTGGAAGCTGGTGCTCGACCGGTTCGACCACCCGGCCATCCCGGTGCGCTCGCTCCTGCGGATCTGGTTCCTCTCCAACCTCGTCCGCTACGTGCCCGGGAAGATCTGGCAATTCGTGGGCGCCGCCGAGCTCGCCCGCTCGGCCGGGCTCCCACGGACGCTCATCGTCACCTCCATGGTGGTCCACATCGGGTTCAGCCTGCTGTCGGCGGCGGTGGTCTCGGTCCTCGTTCTGCTCCCCACCGGCGTCCCGGAGACGGTGTCCGCTGCGGGCCTCGTCGCGCTGGCAGGGCTGTCCGTGGTCCTGGTGCACCCGGCGGTCCTGAATGGCGGCCTGGGGGTCGTGTCGAGGGTTCTGCGGAGGGATATCCTCCGATGGCAGGGCCGGTGGGTCGACGGCCTGTTGCTTCTGGGCGCCTCGGTCCTGACGTGGTTGGCGTACGGCGTCGCGTTCGGCCTGTTCGTCCATTCCCTGGTGCGTGTGGACGCGAGCGCGCTGCTGCCCCTTGCCGGCGTCAACGCCCTGTCGTTCCTCGTGGGCTACCTGGTGTTCCTGGCCCCGGCAGGACTCGGGGCCCGGGAAGGCGCAATGGCGTTGCTCCTTCGCCCGTTCGCCCCCGTCGCCGTGGCCGCCCTCGTCGCGGTCCTGTCCAGGCTGTGGACGGTGGCGGCGGAGCTGTTGGGCGCGGCCGTGGTCCTGGCCCTTACGCGCGGGGTCGACCCCGTCAGCCCAGCGGGGGTGGTGAACGATCGCTCGGCTCCACCCGGTTGAGTCGGCGCCGCAGCGCGTCGATCTCCGTATGTTGCTGGGCCATCATCTCGGCGACGAGCCCGAATCCAAACAGGAGGAAGCCAACGGTCTCGAGGAGGATCACAAGGTAGAGGAGCGGCCGGAATCCGAACGGCGGCATGACGTGGGCGAGGCGCAGCACGATGGTGAGGAGGCCCACGAGCACTCCGAGGCTGGCGGTCAGAAGTCCGCTCAACCCGAAGAACAACATCGGCTTGCGTGAGAAGAACAGGAAGAACGCCACCGCCATGAGGTCCAGCAGCCCCACCACGATCCGGCTGCGGCCGGAATACTTCGCCTCACCATGCCGTCGCGGGTGGAGGGTGATGTCGATCTCCGTGACGGTGAACCCGCGGTCGTACGCGATCACCACGAAGAACCGGTGCCAGTCGTGGCGAAGAGGCACCTCGTCCAGGACGCCCCGCCGGAACGCCTTCATCGAATTCAGGTCCGACACCGGCACCCTGAACAGGCCGCGGCTCAGGCGGTTGTAGGTGGCCGAAACGCCAGCCTTCTCGTAGCTGCCCACCTTCCGCCCCGTCACGATGTCCCAACCGTCCGCGAGCTTCTCGAGGTAACGCGGGATTTCCTCCGTGTCGTGCTGGAGGTCGGCATCGTAGAGGACCAGCCATTCGGCATCGGTGGCCGCCGCCCCCGTCACCATCGCTTCCGTCTTGCCGAAGTTCCTCCGGTGCCGGACGACCTTGAGCCGGTCCCACGCCATGGCCTCGGCCCGCTCGGCCGTTCCGTCCGTCGAGCCATCGTCGACGAGGATCACCTCGCCGTCCAGCCCATGACGGTCCCAGGTCGCGCGGAGCTCCCGGACCAGCTCGGGGATGTTCTCGACCTCGTTGAACGCCGGGACGATGACGGCGAAACGCCGGCGCACCACTTCCGGCGCCGTCGCCCGTTCGGTCGCGCGGGCTACGAGTGGATCGCTCATGGGTCAGGAGTATGCACCGAAAGGCGCGAACCCGCTACCGAACCCGCAGGGCGAAGCGTCGACCCTCTAGACGCGCTTGCGCATCCGGGCCGACAGGATGCCCAGCTGGTCCCGATACTTGGCCACCGTCCGGCGGGCGATCTTTACGCCCTCTTCCTTCAGGATGTTCACGATGGCCTGGTCGGTGAGCGGCTTCTTGGGATCCTCGTCCTCGACGAGCGATTCGATCTTCGCCTTGATCCCCCGGGCGCTTACGTCCTCGCCGCTGCTGGTCGAGAGTCCGCTGGAGAAGAAGAACTTGAGGGGAAGCACGCCACGCGGGGTCTGCACGAACTTCTCGTTCGTGACCCGGGACACCGTCGATTCGTGCATCTCGATGACCTCGGCCACCTCCCGCAACGTCAATGGCTTCAGGTACTGGACCCCACGCTCGAAGAACTCGCGCTGACGGTCCACGATGAAGTTCATCACTTTCAGCATGGTCTGACGCCGCTGCTCGATCGCCTGGATCATCCAGTTGGCGCTGTTCAGCTTGTTCGAGATGAACTCCTTGTTCTCGCCCTGGAACTTGTTCTTGTCCCTCGCGATCTCACGGTAGGTCCGCGACAGCTTCAATCGCGGCAGGCTCGTATCGTTCAGGAACACATGGTATGTGCCATCGATCTTTTCGACGATCAGGTCGGGCGTGATGTAGTTGTCCGCGGGCGCGGCGTACTTCAGGCCGGGCTTCGGGTCGAGCTTGGCGATCTCGTCCGCGGCCGCCTGGACCTCACCGGGCGTGATGCTCAGCTCCTTGGAGATCTCCGACCACCGGTGGTTGATCAGCTGGTCGAAGTAGTCGCGTACGATGGTGTGGGTACGCGAGTCGTTCAGCTCCAGGTCCTGAAGCTGTAACAGGATGCACTCGCGCAGGTTACGCGCCCCGATCCCGGAGGGGTCGAAATGCTGGATCAGCTCCAGCATCCGTTCGCCTTCCTCCATGGTGTACGGATCCAACGGCTCCCCTTCCTCCGCCCAGGCATCCCCGTTCTCGTTGAGCCACTCGTTCAGGCCTTCCACCACCTCTTCCAGACTGCACGTCAGGAAGCCGTCATCATCGATGTTGCCGATAATCTCCTCGCCCAGCAGGATCTCCCGCGGCGACAATCGCATGAGCTTGAGTTGATCGAGGAGGTGGTCCGCCAGATCCCGTGTCTCGACCCGCACCGGCTCGTAGTACTCTTTCTGTTCGTACTCCTGCTTGCGACCACCCGCGTCGAACCCATCCAGCAGGATCTCCTCCCAGTCGATCTCGTCGTCGGCTTTCTCCTTCTCCTCCGCGGCCGGCACCTCTTCGTCCGGGTCGACCAGCGGCTCCTCGAGATCGAGGAACGGGTTGTTCAACATTTCCTGCTTGATATGCTGCTGCAGATCCAGGAGCGGCATGTACAGGAGATCCATCGCCTGATACAGGCGAGGATTGATCTTCATCTCCTGCTTGAGTTGCGTCCCCTGGTAGAGGCCGGTCCTTATGCTCATACAGTCTCAGGCTTCAGATATCGTTCGCGCATGCGCCCGGTCAGCGTCGGGCCGAAGTAGATCTCTGCGACGTCATCGTTCCAGACCAGCTCGGCGACCGTCCCCGAGACGCGAACACGGCCATCATACATGATATAGGCCCGATCCACGATCTCCAACGTCTGTTCCACGTTGTGGTCGCTGATGATCACGCCGATCCCCCGATGGCGGAGGCCGGCCACGATCTGCTGGATGTCATGCACCGCGATCGGGTCCACGCCGGCGAATGGCTCATCCAGCAACATGAACTTCGGCTCGCTCACAAGCGCCCGCGTGATCTCGAGCCGACGTCGTTCTCCGCCCGACAACGAGTACGCCCGCGCCTTTCTGAGGGGCTTGAGGCCGAGCTCGTCCAGCAAGAACTCGAGGCGCTCCCGCCGTTCCGCGCGCGACAGGTTCATGGTCTCCAGAATGGCGAGGATGTTCTCCTCGACCGTGAGCTTCCGGAAGACCGAGGGCTCCTGCGCGAGATACCCTACCCCGATCCTGGCACGTCGGTACATCGGCGTTTCCGTCAGCTCCACGTCGTCCAGGAAGACCCGCCCGCTGTCGGGGCGGATCAGGCCCACGACCATGTAGAACGTGGTAGTCTTCCCCGCGCCGTTGGGGCCGAGAAGCCCCACGATCTCCCCCTGAGAGACCTCGACGCTCACCTCGTCGACCACCTTTCGCTTCCGATATGCCTTGACGAGCGAATCCGACCGGAGCCTGCTGTCACCAGGCCGTCGCTGCCCGCGGTCGTGCCGGCCGCCTGCGGTGGGCGTGGCCTCTTCGCTCAACAAGTTCCGTACCGCCGTGTCCAGGTCGGCCAGGACCTCGTCGCGCCGGGGCGCAATCGCGCTCCAGACGTCCGGCGCGAGACGCACCGCCTGCCATTCCTCGAGTGATGGCTCGACGATCGCCAGGCCCTCCTGGGACGCCCGGACGAGCACGTGGTCACGAAGGTAGCGGGCCAGCTGGTCCGAGGACTCGGCCTCGTCACCCGCCGAGGGTCCGATTACGGCCCGGCCGGGGAAGTGGCGGACGTGGGCAGTCCGCACGGCGGTGACCCAGTCGCTCCGACCGACCGTCCCGTCCGTGTCGGCATGGCGCACGAGCTCGACCAGTGCGAGCGCCGTGGATGCATCGTGGTGTGGGACGCCCGCCAGGAGGTCCCGCAAGCGGTCCACCGGGGTCATGACGCGGTCCGGCCGGGTGGCGGCGCGGGGGGTTCAGCGGGAGCGGGACGTGTGCCGGTCGGGTCGAGGTAGAGGCCGTCGATCGGGCCGTCCGCTTCCACCCGGGTAACCTCACCCTCCGTCATGAAGAGGGTGATGCGCCTGGCGCGCATGAAGTTGAGCGACGGATCGGATCCCCCGTCCGATGCCTCGGTGCGATACAGGGAGAGCGCATCCGATGTCCCGCCTACGACCTCGATCCGGTCCAGCACGGCGTCCTCGGATGCGCGGCTCCCGGAGGCCACGGCAACGGCCTCCGATCCGTTCGTTCGAGGCGGAACGTCGCCGTCCGCGAGGTCTATGGGCACCACGGTCTCCGCCTCGGGGTGCAGGAAATAGCCGACGATGGTGTCTCCCTGGATCCAGTCCCTTGCCAGCGCGTCAGGGAGGTTCACCGAGAGGCTATCCGCCTCCCTCTCGCCATACGCCCGGCCGATGGCCCGGACCTCCCGGATCCGCCCCGCTTCGGAACGGGCGTCGATGGAATCGGCCCGGATCTGGAAATCCCGGGAGAGGGCGATGGCCCGCTGGGCGCCGGCGGGCGGCGTTACCTCCCCGTCCTCATCATCGCCCGTGACCCTTCGCAACGCAGGGTCCCATGCCTCGACGCGGTCGGGTTGGCCATCCACGAAGCCGATCCTGATGTTCTGGCCGCGGACGGTGAGGTCCTCCGCCACCAGGCGGGCGCGCTGCTCGGACAGGACGTCCCGTAAGGTGTCGCCCACGAGCAACGCGTCGATCCGCTCGCCCTCGAGCCGGTACTCCTCCGTCTCCACGTGGGCCGCGCCCGTCAGGATGATCCGATCGGAGAGCTGATCGAAGCGGATGGCGTTGGCGGCGCCTCGCAGGTCGCCTCGCTCCAGCTCCACATCCGTCTCGGCCAGGAACAGACGCTCGCCGAAGGCTTCCATCCGCCGCGACCAGACGAGTACCGGCACACCTTCCTCCCCGGATTCGCCGTCCCGGGCGGGCCGAAGGACGGCATGGGGGCGTTCACCCCGCATGATCATGCGCGACTCCGGTTGCTGCTCCGTCTCGCGTCTGTACTCGAAGTCGTCGCCGGTGACCACGGAGCCGTCCGCGAGATCGGTCAGCACGACCTGGCCCCGGGCGAACAGCTCGTCGGTTTGACCCATGTATCGGGCCCAATCGGCGGTCAGCTGCTGGTCGTTGTCACGGTACAATACGCGACCCACCATCTCCAGCGTGTTGGTCGCCCGATTCATCACCGCGCTGTCCGCTTCGATCTGCACACCGCCGGTGCACAACATCCGCACGGGGTCGCGGAAATAGAGGATTTCGTGCCCCGCCTCGCCCACGATCCGACGGAAGTCCGAGGGCAGCACCTGCTGGCAGCGCTGCTGCTGGGCCTCCGCGGCCACGGGAGCCAAGGCCAGGACCAGAACGGCCTGGAACGCGCAGACCCAGCACTTCGACATGTCAGAAGCCGACCGGGATGTTGTCGCCCGTGCTCTGGAAGACCTCCACATCGTTCATGCCATCATCCGCCCGAAACCCCTGCCCCTCCATCCGGGAGTCGCCGTCGTAGAAGATGGTATGCACATCACTCCATACACGGGCGATGGCTGGATCGTAGTGCAGCTCCTCCGTATAGATCCTGCGGTTGCCGCCATCCGACACCAGGACCACGTCCCCGCGGGCGACCATGCGATTCGTGCGCGAATCCAGCTCGCCCTCGCGAGCGGTCAGGTGAGCCGTCTCGGCACCATTCTCGTCATAGAGCTTGAGGTCCAGCGGGAACATCAACGTGGTGGCCGAGTCCTCCCAGATGTGCGCGGTATCGGCGTGCAGCCGCGCGCGCAGGACCCCGAGCTCCTTGATGTCGGTATCCAGGTCGAACACGACCTGGTCCGCCGGTAGCGCTCGGAATCCGTGCCCCGCCACCCCCTCGGACCCGTCGCCGCACGCGAGCGCGAGCAGGGCAGCGGCCAGGAACCCCATAACCCCAGCCGCACCCGACCGGCGCCGCTCGATTCGGCATCCGTTCATCAGCTTCCCCATGCTCCGCTCGCTCCGATACGCGCCTCAGGCGGCGCCTGCCCTCATGAGATCGTGCAGGTGTACGATCCCCTTCAACCGCTGCTCGCCGTCCACTACGGGCAGCGCCATGATCCCGTGCTTCTCCATCCGATGCACTGCGGCGGACGCCAGCACCTCCGGCGAGGTCACCTTGGGGGACCGGTTCATGACCTCCCGGACCGCCATGTCGAGCGCGTTCTCGTGCTGCTCCATGAGACGCGTCAGATCCCCGGCCGTGACCACGCCGATCACTCGCCCGTCGTGGTCGATGACGGGCACCGTCCCGCGCTTCTCGGCCAGCAGGACCACACAACGGCGCATGGGCTCGTCCGGCCTGATGCTGGGCACCTCCTCCCCTGTCACCATCACGGCGTCGACCCGGAGCGAGAGCTTTCGCCCAAGGGATCCCCCCGGATGCAGCCGGGCGAAGTCTTCGGCGTCGAAGTTCTTCCGCAGCAACAGGGCGACGGCCAGCGCGTCTCCCATGGCCAGAGTCACGGTTGTGGATGTGGTGGGCGCCAGGTCCAGGGGACAGGCTTCCTCCTCCACCGAACAGTCCAGAATGACCGTAGCCACGCGACCCAACGCCGAGCCGGGCCGACCCGTCATCGCGATCATGGATACACCGGTGCGGCTGAAATATTCCACCAGCCCGGCAAGCTCTCCGGATTCTCCGCTCTTCGAGATGAGGATCGCCACATCATCGCGGCCGACGATCCCCAGATCACCGTGCAAGCTCTCGACGGGGTGAAGATAGATGGCCGGTGTTCCCGTGGACGTGAGCGTCGCAGCGATCTTCCGTCCGATGATGCCGCTTTTCCCCACCCCGCTGACGATCACGCGGCCCGCGGCGTCCCCGATGGTGCGGACCGCCGACGCGAACTCGGTGTCGATCCGCTCCTCCAGGCTGGCCACGGCGCGGGCCTCCGCCCGCACGACGGCCCGGGCACGCTCCAGGATGCCCTCCTCATCCAGCGGTCCCAGTGTCCCACGTTCCGCCGCCATCAACCCCGTTCCACGTAGTCCTCCACGTCGCCCCCCTCCTCCCGGGAAAGACGATAGGCCCGCACCAGGTCCGCCCACTGACCGCGCGCCTGGAGAAAGGCCTCGGCAAAATCGCGGACGGCGCCGCGCCCGCCCGGCCTCCGGGTCACCCACGCCGATTCGGCCCGGATCTCGGGTGCCGCGTCCGGAACCGCCACCGCCAGCCCGACGTGGGCCATCACCGGCAGGTCGGCCAGGTCGTCACCGACCATGGCCACCTCATCCCATTCGGCCCTGGCCTCTTCCATGATCGCCCGAACGACCGGGATCTTGTACCCGGCGGCCACCTGCCTGCACTCGACGCCGAGCTCCGCCGCTCGTACGGTGGTGGCTTCCGACTCCCGACCGCTCACGAGCACGACGTGCAATCCGGCCCACTGCAACATCTTGATGCCGAGGCCGTCCATGATGTCGAACCGCTTGAGCTCGATCCGCGCATCGCCCGGCCCTGAACCGAGATACACGGCATTGTCCGTGAGCACGCCATCGACGTCCAGGATCACGACCCGGATCCGGCGGGCGACGTCACGCGGTATCCGGTCAGCCATCCGCGTCCCGCTCGGCCTTGCTCCCGGCCAGGAGCGTACGGAGGGCCACCACCTCCTCCAGCAGGGGTCGCAATGCCTCGAGCCTGAGCATATTGGTGCTGTCCGATGGCGCATCGGCCGGGTTCGGATGGACCTCCAGGAAGAGCCCGTCCGCCCCGACCACCGTGGCGGCCCGGACGAGGGGCACGATGAATTCCGGCTCGCCCCCGCTCACGCCCGCACCCATGCCCGGTCGCTGGACGGAATGGGTTCCGTCGAACACGATCGGTGCTGCCACGCTCGCGCGCAGGCGCAAGAAGGCACGCATGTCCACGACCAGGTCACCGTAGCCGAAGAACGTGCCGCGCTCGGTCACCGCCAGCCCCCCGCTCACGCCGCTGGTGCCAGCCGGTGAAGCCTCGCGGACCTTGCGGGCGGCTCCCGCCATGTCCTCGGGGGCCATCCACTGGCCCTTCTTGATGTTGACCGGTCGGCCGGTGGCTCCGGCGGCCCGGAGGAGGTCCGTCTGACGGCACAGGAAAGCGGGGATCTGAAGGACATCGCACGTCTCCGCCACCGGCGCCGCCTGCGACGGCTCGTGGATGTCCGTCAGCACGGGCAGGCCCGTTTCGGCGCGGATGCGTGCCAGCTTCTCCAGACCCTCGTCGATACCCGGACCCCGAGGTGAGGAAGGCTGGCTCCGGTTCGCCTTATCGAAGGACGCCTTGAAGATGACCGGCAGGTCCAGGTCTTCCGACAATCGGGCCAGCGCCTCGGCGATGGCCAGATTCAGGGCGTCTCCTTCGAGGACACAGGGCCCCGCGATCAGGAAGAACGGCCCGCCTCGCTCGAATAACGGACGCACTGCGGTGCGCGGGTCCGTCGCGGCCGTCCGGTTTACCACGTTCAGCTGGACACCGAGGCCGGCGTGGCGCCCGCCTCCACGCCGTGATCGGCCTCGGTCGAGGCGTGGCGCCTGCGTACCGCCGCGGCGATGAACGCCGCGAACAGCGGATGCGGCCGCATGGGTCGGGATTTCAGCTCCGGGTGGAACTGGCACCCGAGGTACCACGGGTGGTCGGGCAACTCCAGGATCTCGACCAGGTTGCCGTCGGGCGACACGCCGCTGAACACCATGCCGTTATCCGCCAACACGTCCCGATAGTTGTTGTTGACCTCGTACCGGTGCCGGTGCCGTTCGCTGATCTCCAGGGCACCATAGATCTCCGCCGCGCGGCTCCCCTCCCGGAGACGGCAGGGGTAGGCACCCAGGCGCATCGTACCGCCCATGTCCGTGACCTGACGTTGCGAGTCCATCAGGCAGATCACCGGGTCGGACGCCTCGGTGAGGAACTCGACCGAGTGGGACTCGGTCAGGCCGCACACGTTGCGCGCGTACTCGATCACGGCGCACTGCAACCCGAGGCAAATCCCGAAGAACGGTAGCTCGCGGGTCCGCGCCCACTCGATCACCTTTAGCATCCCCTCGATGCCACGCTCGCCGAAACCGCCGGGAATGAGCAGCCCCTGATACTCGTTCATCCAGTCCAGAGGCTCGCCCCGCTCGAACTCCTCACTGGAGAGCCAGTCGATATCGACGCCTACATCGTTCGCGATCCCGCCGTGTATCAGCGCTTCCTGCACGGACTTGTAGGCGTCCACCAGGGCGGTGTACTTGCCGACCACCGCGATCCGGACGCGCCCGTTCCCCGGTTCGCGGATCCGATCGACCATGGCGGACCACGGACCCAGGTCCGGCTCGCGCGGCTCGAGCCCGAGCTTCTGGAGCGCCAGGCGGTCCAGCCTCTGCCTGCGGAACATGAGCGGGACGTCGTAGATCGTGCTGACGTCCCGCGCCTCCACCACTCCCGCCACGTCCACGTTGGTGAAGAGCGCGATCTTGCGCTTCAAGTCCTCGCTGAGGCGGCGCTCCGTCCGACAGATGAGGACATCGGGCTGGATCCCGATTTCCATGAGCTCTCGCACGGAGTGCTGCGTCGGCTTCGTCTTCAGCTCGCCGGCGGCGGCGATGTAGGGGATCAGGGTGAGGTGGACGAACAGGGTGTGCTCGCGCCCGACATCCTGACGGAACTGCCGGATCGCTTCAAGAAACGGGAGGCTCTCCATGTCGCCGACCGTTCCCCCGATCTCCGTGATCACGACGTCGTGATTCGGCGCCAGCCGTCGGATCGCCGTCTTGATCTCGTCGGTGATGTGGGGGATGACCTGGACGGTCGCACCCAGGAAATCGCCTCGTCGTTCCTTGGTGATCACATCGCGATAGATGCGCCCGGCGGTGATATTGTTTGCCTGGGACAGGGACTCGTCGATGAAGCGCTCGTAGTGCCCCAGGTCGAGGTCGGTCTCGGCGCCGTCGTCCGTTACGAACACCTCGCCATGCTGGAAGGGCGACAGGGTGCCCGGATCCACGTTGATGTACGGGTCGAATTTCTGCACCGTAACCCGTAGCCCGTGCTCGACCAGAAGTCGGCCCAGCGAAGCGGCGGCAATGCCCTTCCCGAGTGAAGAGACCACGCCGCCTGTGATGAAGACGTACTTGGTCACCTGTCGATTCTGCTCGCTCATTCGCCCTCGTTCCCCTTCGGTTCTCGATCCGGATCGTGTTCGCTGGAATGGCTCAACCGGCGGGCTGCCCGCACGAGGTCCGCCTCCGTGTCCACACCGCCGGCCGAAGCGCGCACGACCGCCACCCCAACCGTAAGGCCGGCGGCCAACGGACGAAGCTGCTCCAGTCGCTCCCGTCGCTCCAGCTCGCCCGGTGGGAGGGACACCCATCGGGCCAGCGCGTCACGTGAGAAGGCGTACACTCCAATATGCCGAAGGCACCACGGAGACGCGAGTTCGGCCGCCGTGGGATCACGCCCCCGCATATGAGGGATGGACGATCGGGAGAAGTACAGCGCTCCGCCGGCGTCGTTGCGGACCACCTTGACCACGGCCGGATCGCGCCAGGCCTCCAGCGTGGCCATGGGCGCCGCGGCGGTACCGATATCCCACCCGGAGCGGACCAGGTCGACCGGGCCTTCCACCTGCTCGTCCAGGATGAAGGGCTCGTCGCCCTGCACGTTCACGATGATATCGAAATCCCGGAACGCCGGACGCTGGACCACTTCCGAGACTCGCTCCGTACCGGACTCGTGTGTCGGGGATGTGAGCTCCACGTCGGCGTCGAACGCGCGACACGCGGACGCCACCTCTTCACTGTCGGTGGCCACGACCAGGGCATCGAAGGCCCGGAAGGAGCGGGCTCGCCGCCACACCCATTCGATGAGGGGGCGCCCCGCAATGGTTCGCAGGGGCTTGCGAGGCAGACGTTCCGAGCCCAGGCGGGCCGGGATCACGCCGAGCACGGCGCTGCGGGCGTAGGTTCGTTCGGACACCGCCCAAAGTACATCCCCGTCCCCCCGGCACGCCACCCCACCGCTCCCCGTTCCGGCCGCTTCGGCCAGGGAGTTTCCCGGCGGTCAACGCTCCCAGGGGAAGGCCCGTCCCACCGGCGACGAGATGCCGATAGTGAGATCGCTCGTCCCGAGATCGTCCGGCACGGCGACGTATCGAACGAACAGCCCGAGGAACTCGACCTGGGCGCCAACCTCCTGGTGCCATGGACGGTCGGAATCGACCGTCCATGCCATGCCAGCGGCGTGGACAACGCTGAGCCGCGGTCGCCCAACGAGGGGGAGAGCCAGCCGCTCAGGCATGGGGATGACGTATCGCGTCTCGACGAAGGCCACGTGATCGCCCCGGTGCTCAGCCACCGGCAGGGTCTGTAGCGTGCCCGTGCCGCCCACGAAGCTCCAGCGCTGCCGAGGGAGAGGGTGCTCACCGATCGGCGTCTGTAGCCAGAAGTCGATGGCCAGCGAGTGGTTCGAGAACGCCTGCATCGCCCAGGCCCCGGCTCCACGGATCCGGTCGAACCTGAACTCGCCGCCTTGCCACATCCGGGCGGCTTCGTAAGCGACGCGGCCGTCGAAACGCGTCCGGTCTCCCTCCCACCCCAGGTCCAGCGCGGTGATCACGCTCGTGGTCCGGCCGCCATCGATCTCGGGATTCGGCCTCGTCTCGGACCCCCAGATGAACCAGGGCGCTCCGGCTACCAGGCTGGTCGCATCCTCGACCTGGCCGCGAACCTCGATGGCTGCCCGGAGACTCCGGGAGCGATCGGCGAACGCTCTCCGGACCTGTACCCAGCTTCGGTCGACCTCGTGGTAGTCCCGCAGATCGCCGCCGTGCCACAGGTAGGCGAGCGAGTTGAGCAAGTCACCGCGGATCCAGCGCTCGTTGGTGTCCCAGGCCCGTTCGTGGCCGACCTGAAAGGAGGTGGCCGAGCGTCGGACCGTGAAGTCCACCGCGTACGTCGGATCCCCACGCTGGGTCTGCCAACCGCCCTGCGCGTGAAGCGCCGGTACCGTCCGACCGCGCACCGGGACCTCGTACGTCGCGCCCCACACGAGCGTCACGCCGTTGACCCGATCGTAGGACGGGGCATGAACCCCGAAGATCCCATCCAGCCGCAGGGGCGAGATGGCCGCCGAGCCGCGAATGACGAGCCGGTCCGGCTCCCGGACCACATGGTAGGGCGCGGTCGGGAGGTCGATGGTTCGGCCACCGATCTCAGCCAGCTCGGACCGGTAGAGGCCGCCGGCGATGTTGACCACGTCACCGGCCACGACGGATCCAGGTCGGATGAAGGCGCCTGCATCAACGAGCACCAAATCGCCCAGGATGACGCCCTCGTGTACGAGGGACGCATCCAGCACCAGTACCGACCGACGCACCGTGTCCTCCCGGGCGATCGTACTGTTGTGGCTCACGATGAGGGGGTCGCCGTCCAGAAGTGAGCTGAGCCGGCGGTCCAGGCCTACATCTCCGGCACCGCCGAGGACGACCTCCTGGCCGCCCAGGTGGACGGACCCCGGTCCCGCCGCGGCCGCCAGCACCAGCGCCGCGATCCGGGCCCGTGAACCGACCGTCACCGTGTGAGCTCCAGAAAGTTTGCCACGAGCTGATCGCCGTGGGGACTGGCCACCGATTCCGGGTGGAATTGCACGCCCCAGACCGGGTGGATGCGGTGACGGATCCCCTGGATCTCATCCTCCCAGCCGGCCTCGGCCGTCCACGCAATGACGTCCAGCTCGGCCGGCAGCGTATCGGGCTCGAGCACCAGGGAGTGATACCGCGTCATGGGGGTCGGTGCCGGAAGGCTCCGGAACACGCCTTCACCCCGGTGCCCGACCGCGGAAACCTTGCCGTGCATGGGCCGGCCGGCGCGGACCACCCGGCCGCCGTACGCCGCCCCGATCGCCTGGTGGCCCAGGCACACCCCGAGGATCGGCGTCGATGGCCCGAATCGGCGAACCGTCGCCACGCTGATCCCGGCGTCCGTCGGCCCGCACGGACCGGGGGAAAGGACGATGCCCCGGGGGTCGAGGGCAGCGATCTCGTCTAGAGTCACGCCATCGTTCCGCCGGACCTCGGTTTCGGCGCCAAGCCTCCGCAACTGCTGTACGACGTTGAACGTGAACGAGTCATAGTTGTCGATGACCAGGATCATGAGCGGGGATGATAGCGGTGGTGCACGTCGCGCAGAAAGTCCCGGTCGACGTGGGTGTAGATCTGCGTGGTCGTGATGTCCGCGTGCCCGAGCATCTCCTGGACCGACGCCAGGTCGGCGCCACCCTCGAGGAGGTGCGTCGCGAAGGTGTGCCGCAGCGTATGCGGGGTGACGCGTCGCTCGATGCCCGCGCGGCCCACATGCTTCTGGAGGATCTTCCAGACGCCCATGCGCGTGAGAGGGCTTCCACGAGCGTTGAGGAACAAGGCCCCCCCTGCCCTTCCCTGCCGTCCTTCCAGGATCGGCCTGAGCTCTCGAACGTATGTACGGATCGCCTCGGCCGCCGCACGACCCACGGGCACCAGCCGCTCCTTCGACCCCTTCCCCAGCACCGTCGCAAACCGCTCGTCCACGTCCACGTCCCGGGTCCGGAGCTCGATCAGCTCACTAACACGCACGCCAGACGCGTACGCGAACTCCAGGAGCGCGACATCGCGCCAATACAGACGATCGCCGATGTCCGGCGCGGCCAGGAGCCGCTCCATCTCCCCGGCGGTCAGGACGTCTGGCAGCCTGCGCCAGATCGTGGGCGCGTCCAGATCCTCGCTTGGATCCGCCTCGATCAACCCCTCACCCAGGAGGAACCCGAAGTACGTTCGGATGGCCGAAAGGGCCCGGCGGATCGATGTGGCCGCCAGACCCTGCTCCCGCAGGTGATAGGTGAACTCCCGGAGATCCCGCGGCGTCGCCTGGTCTGGAGCTGTGATGCCCCTGGCGGCCAGGAAGTCACGCAGGCGCGCCGTGTCCCGGGCGTACGCGTCCAGCGTCCGTGGACTGAGCCCGCGTTCGAACGCGAGATGATCCTGGAACGGCTCGAGATGGAAACTCACCTATGACTCCCGTGGGTGCCGGTTGCGCCACCACCGTGCGACCGCACGGCGATGAGCGCCTGCGCGGCCTGCTGAGGCACGTCCACGCGGCGGTCAGTCGAGGACGGGGGCCAGCGCGGCCACCGCCAGCACCGCGATCCCCTCGCCACGTCCGATCCAGCCCATTCCCTCGTTGCTCTTGCCTTTGACCGAGACGGCGTTCGGATCCAGCCCCAGCACGTCGGCCAGGCGGGCCTGCATCGCGGCCGCGTGGGGTCGGATCGCCGGCGCTTCGCACACCACGGTGACGTCCACGTTCACCGGGCGGAAGCCTGCCTCCGCGATCCGTCCCACGGCCATCGCCAGGAGGGCGATGGAGTCCGCGTCTCGCCACGTGGCGTCGCCCGGCGGGAAATGGGTACCGATGTCGCCCAGTGAGGCAGCACCGAGAATGGCGTCCGTCACCGCGTGGGCAACCGCGTCCGCATCGGAATGGCCGGCGAGCCCCCGCTCGTGGGGAATCACGACGCCGCCCAGGACCAGCCGACGTTTCGCGGCGAACCGGTGCGAATCGTATCCTATGCCTACCCGCATGCCGAAACCTCGATCGGATCGATGACGAAAAAAACGGGAGCGACCGCATCACTCCCGTTTCCCCCCCGCGTGTCCCGTACCACCGTTCGCCGTCTCAGTCCTCCCACCGGCGAATGGCCAGACACACGTTGTGGCCGCCGAACCCGAACGAATTGGTCAGGGCCGCCCTAACGTCCTTGTCCCGTCGCTCGTTGTGCGCGTAGTCCAGGTCGCACGCCGGATCCGGGGTCGAGAAGTTGATGGTGGGAGGAATCTGTCCGGTCTTCGCCACCATCAGCGAGATGATGCCCTCCACTGCCCCGGCCGCTCCCAGGAGGTGTCCGGTCATCGACTTCGTGGACCCGACCACCGTGCGGCGCGCCGCATCACCGAATACCGCCTTGATGGCGAGCGTCTCGTTGAGGTCGTTCGCGGGCGTCGAGGTGCCGTGGGCGTTGATGTAATCGATCTCACCGACGTCGAGCTCCCCATCCTCGAGCGCCGCCCGCATGGCCAGCTGTGCACCGGCACCCTCGGGCGCGGGCGCGGTCATGTGATGGGCATCCGCGCTCTGGCCGAATCCGACCATCTCGCCCAGGATGCTGGCGCCCCGGCGAGTGGCATGCTCCAGCGACTCCATCACCACCGCGCCCGCGCCCTCACCGAGCACGAAGCCATCCCGCTCCGCGTCGAACGGCCGGCTCGCGGTTTCAGGGGAGTCGTTGCGGGTCGACAAGGCCCGCATGTTCGCGAAGCCGGCTATGGTCAGCGGCGTGACGGTCGCCTCCGTGCCGCCGGCGATCATCATGTCGGCCTCGCCGCCCTGGATCAGGCGAAACGAGTTGCCGAGGGCGTGCGCACTCGACGAGCAGGCCGACACGGTGGCGTAGTTCGGACCCTTGGCTCCGTACCGCATGGAGATCAGGCCCGCCGCCATGTCGGGGATGAACATGGGAACGAAGAACGGACTCACGCGGCTGGGACCGCGCTCGATCATGAGGCGGGTTTGCTCTTCGAACGTGGCGATCCCGCCGATGCCGCTGCCGATCAGCACCCCGACCCGCTCGGAGTTGGCCGGCTCCAGGCGTTCACCGAGGCCGGCATGCTGTATCGCCTGCTCCGCGACCGCGATCGCGAACTGGGCGAACCGGTCCGTGCGCCGGGTCTCCTTCCGGTCCATGTACTGCTCCGGATCGAAGCCCTTTACCTCGCACGCGAACCGGACCGTGAACTGGTCCGAGGCATCGAACTGCGTGATCGGCGCCGCGCCACTGGTACCCGCCAGCAGCGCGGTCCACGACGAGTCCACGTCATTACCCACGGGCGTGATCAGGCCGAGGCCCGTGATCACGACCCGGTGACGACCGTTGCGTGCGCGCGTCTCCATCGAGATCCGCCGTCAGCCGGCCTGATGTTCCTCGATGTACTTGATGGCGTCGCCCACCGTCTGGAGCTGCTCGGCGTGCTCATCGGGGATCTCCATGCCGAACTCCTCCTCGAAGGCCATGACCAGCTCGACCGTATCGAGCGAGTCCGCGCCGAGGTCTTCGACGAACGAAGCTTGCGGCGTCACCTTCTCCGCCTCGACGCCCAGCTCGTTCACGATGATCTCCCTGACCCTCGCTTCCGTGTTCTCCGCCATCCTGTCCTCTCTGGTTGGTGTATTCACATGACCATCCCGCCATCCACCACGATCACCTGCCCGGTGACGTACGCGGAATCGGGCCCCGCGAGAAACGCCACCACTCCAGCCACATCCTCCGGTGAGCCAAGCCGGCCGAGCGCGATCTGTTGCTGCAGCGCCGCGCGCGCTTCCTCCGTCAGCTCCGACGTCATGTCGGTCTCGATGAAGCCCGGCGCCACCGCATTGCACAGCACGTTCCGCGACGCCAGCTCCTTGGCAACCGACTTGGTCAGACCGATCAGGCCGGCCTTGGATGCTGCGTAGTTTACCTGTCCGCGGTTCCCGGTCAAGCCGACCACGCTCGTCATGTTGATGATCCGACCGGATCGGCGCTTCATCATCCCCCGGGTCGCAGCCCGAATCATGAGGAACGCGCCCTTGAGATTCGTATCCAGGACCCGGTCCCAATCATCGTCACCAAGCCGGACCAGCACGTTGTCCGCCGTCACACCGGCGTTGTTGACCAGGATGTCGATGGCCCCCACCTCGTTCTCCACCCGTTTCACCAGTGCGTCCACGGCCGTGCGGTCCGACACGTTGCATGCCACTCCCAGGTGACCATCCCCGGGAAGCTCCGCGACGGTCGCCTCGGCGCCCGCCGCCGAACGGGCCGTCACCACTACCCGCGCCCCGTCGTCTGCCAGCCGTCGAGCCAGAACTCGCCCGATCCCCCGGCTCCCTCCCGTCACCACGGCTACCTGGCCGTCCAGCACTCGGTCCGCCATCGCTCAGCCCGCGAGAAAGGATTCCGCATCGGGCGCTGTCCCGATGCTGACCACCTCGGCACCCCGTTCGATCCGTTTCATGAGTCCTGCCAGTACGGTCCCCGGCCCAAGCTCCATGAACCGCGTCAGTCCCGCATCGAGCATGGTACGCATGGAGGCTGTCCAGCGCACGGGGGAGGTCAGTTGTTCCACCAGCAGACGGCGCGCCGTGGCGGGGTCGTCCACCGCCTCTGCCGTCACGTTGGAGACCACCGGCATCGCCGCAGCCGCGAACGGTACCGAGTCCAGGTGGTCCCGCAGCCCGGCCTCAGCCACTACCATGAGAGGCGAATGGAACGCGCCGGACACGTTCAGCGTAAGGGCCCGCTTCGCGCCGGCTTGCTTCGCCAGCACCAGCGCACGCTGGATGGCCGGCTCGTCACCGCTGATCACCACCTGGCCGGGCGCGTTGAAGTTCGCCGGAACGCAATCTCCGCCGTCCTCGGCGGCCTGCCGGCATACCGTCTCGATGGCCTCATCGTCGAGCCCGAGAATGGCGGCCATGGTGCCAGGACGCTCCTGTCCTGATCGGAACATCAATTCGCCGCGCCGCCGCACGGCCCGCACCGCGTCCTCGAAAGACAGGGTTCCGGCCGCGGCGTGCGCGCTGAACTCGCCAAGGGAATGGCCGGCTGCCAGACGGGCCGGGGGCAGGGCTTCGAGCACCGCGGCTCGCGCCGCCATGGAGTGGGTAAGGATGGCGGGTTGCGCGTTGTGCGTGGCGGTCAGGTCGCTCTCCGGACCTTCCCACATGATCCGGCTCAGGTGCACGCCCAGCGCGTCGTCCGCCCGCTCGAAGATCTCACGGGCCGCCGGGAAAGCCTCGGCCAGGTCGCGCCCCATGCCGAGATGCTGTGCCCCCTGGCCGGGGAACAGGTACCCTACCACTGGAGCACGGCCGCGGCCCAGGTGAACCCGGCCCCGAACGCGACCATCAACACGTAGTCCCCTTCTTGGATCCGCCCGGTCTCGAGCGCCTCATCCAGGGCAACGGGGATCGTCGCGGAGCTCATGTTGCCATAACGATCCACGTTCACGAACACCTTTTCCATGGGCACGCCCGCGTACTTCGCGGTGGCGTCGATGATCCGCATGTTCGCCTGGTGCGGGATCAGCAAGTCGATATCCTCTCCGGTGAGCCCCGCCCGGAGGAGCGCCTGATCTGCCGCCTCAGCCATCGACCGGACCGCCGCCTTGAACACCTCACGGCCCGCCATCTTGACCAGGTGGTTGCGCTCGTCCAGCACGGCCAGATCCATGGGCACGCGCGCCCCGCCAGCGGGCCGCCACAGGAGCTCCGCCAATGTGCCGTCGGACCGCATGAAGCTGGACAACAGGCCGCGCCCGTTGTCCGACCGCTTCACGATCGCCGCCCCCGCGCCATCGCCGAACAGCACCGCCGTGGAACGGTCACCCCAGTCCACGATCGAGCTCATCTTCTCCGTGGACACCACCAGCGCGATCTCCGCGCGTCCCGACACCAGGTGTCCTTCGACGATGCTCAGCGCATAAATGAACCCGGAGCACGCCGCAGCGATATCGTACGCCGCCGCGTTCGTTGCGCCGAGAATCGCCTGAAGGTCGCAGGCCGTGGAGGGTAGGAGCCGGTCCGGGGTGGCGGTGGACACCACGATCACATCGATCTCGCCCGGCTGGACCCCCGCCCGCTCCATCGCGATCCGAGAGGCGGCGGCACCCATATCCGCCGCGCCGGTCTCCGTGTCCGCCAGGCGCCGCTCTCGGATGCCGGTTCGCTCCCGGATCCACGCGTCCGAGGTGTCCAGCTCCTTCTCCAGGTCCATGTTCGTGACCACCCGCTCCGGCAGCCAGCGGCCGGTCGACACGATCTCCACGGACGGCGTCGGTATTTTCATAGATCCGCGTGGGTCCCAACCTCGTGGCGCATGTGGCCGACCATGTGAGCGTCGGCCGCCGTGACAGCTGCCTTGATCGCGTTCGTGATGGCGCGGGGCGGCGAGCCCCCGTGACAGATGATGGAGATGCCGTTCACGCCCAGAAGCGGAGCTCCGCCGTACTCGGCGTAGTCCAGCATGCGGCTGACGCGCCCGATCTTCGCATCGCCGCCGTCCGTCAGCTCCTGGCTCAGCAGGCCGAACACGAAGCCGGCGACGCTTTCGTAGAACTTGAGAAGCACGTTCCCGACGAAACCGTCCGTGACCAGCACGTCGCACACGCCCTCGATGATCTGGCGGCCCTCGACGTTGCCGATGAAGTTGAGGTCACTATCCTGCAGGCGGCGGTATGTCTCGACCGACAGCTCGTTGCCTTTCTCGGGCTCCTCGCCGATGTTCAGCAATCCGACCCGCGGCGCTTCGCGACCCAGCACGTCGTGGGCATAGATCGCGCCCAGGCGCGCGAACTGCACCAGGTGCGCCGGTCGGCAATCCACGTTCGCCCCCGCATCCAGCATGACCAGCGGGCCCGCGGAGGTCGGCAGCATCGTCGCCACGGCGGGGCGGTCCACGCCGGCCAACGGCCGGAGGATGAACAAGGACGCCGCCATGACCGCGCCCGTCGAGCCGGCGCTCACGAACGCGTCCACGTCGCCCGCCTTCTCCAGGTTGAGCCCTACCACGATCGATGAGTCCGGCTTCCGCCGCACCGCCGCGGCCGGCGCTTCACCCGGCTGGATCCGTTGCGTCGCGTTCACGATCGACAGGCGATCGCTCTCCGCCTGGCCGAGCCGACCCAGCTCGCTCAGGATCCGGTCCCGGTCCCCTACCAGCACCACCCGGAAATCATCGGGCAGTTGCCGCAGTGCGGCGAGCGCACCTTCCACCTCCACCGCGGGGTGGCGGTCCGTGCCCATGGCGTCGATGGCGATGCGCAACGCTGCGCCCCCGGCTACAGTTCTTCGACTTCGACGACCTGCTCCCCCTTGTACGTCCCGCACGTCGGGCATACCCGGTGCGGAAGCTTAGGGTCGCCGCAGTTCGCGCACGCGCCCAGCGTCGGCACCGGCGCCTTGTGGTGCGTCCGCCGCTTGCGCTTGCGCTGCTTCGATACCTTCTTCTTCGGTACGGCCATCCTGTCCTCCTACTCGTCCACCCTGAGCTGCCGCAGTGGCGCCCAGCGTTCGTCCACGTTCTCCGAGGCGCACCCGCACTCGGCCTCGTTCCGGTTCGCCCCGCACGTCGGGCACAACCCACGGCAATCCGCCCGGCAATGCACGTACCTGGGGACCGCGACCAGCACGTGTTCGCGCACCGGTACCGTCACGTCCAGCGTACCGCTGCGCGGAAGTGGTAATACGTCCGGAGGCTCGTCTTCCAGATCCTCCGTGCCCGCTCGATACAGGAGCCCCACCTCCTCCTCCAACCTCCCGGTCACGGGCTCGAGACAGCGTCGACATTCGAGGGCGAACGCCCCGGCGATCTGACCGCGAACCACCACATCGACCCCTGCCTGCTGCGCCTCGAGCCGGACCTCCAGTGGCGCGGCCGGCTCCAGGTCGGTTTCCTGCCAGAACGGGTCATCGACCGCGACGTCTACATCGATCCGGGCTCGACCCTCGCGTTGTAGCCGGGTCAGGTCGACAACAAGCATAACTTATAAAGATCGGGACCGGTTGGATGCCTGTCAATGCAACCCGGCACCACCCGTTAACGAGCCCCGGCCGCCTGACGACCTATGTGGCGAACGAGCCCGGATCCGGTTCGGTCCGATCAGTGGGAGCCCAGCTCATCGCTCTCGGAGAAGAAGAACCTGCTCTCCCTCGCCGCGGTTTCGGCGCCGTCGGATGCGTGGATCGAATTCCGCTCCTTGGACTCGGCATAGAGAGCTCGGACGGTCCCGGCCTCGGCCTCGGCGGGGTCGGTGGCCCCGATCACGCGGCGAAGGTGCGCCACGGCGTCGTCCCGCTCGAGGAGGACCGGGAAGACAGGTCCGGAGGTCATGAAGCGGACGAGCGACTCGTAGAAGGGTCGTTCACGGTGGACGGCGTAGAACTCGCGGGCCTGGGCCTCGGTGAGACGCATGGACCGGATGGCACGAATCCGGAAGCCCGCTTCCTCGAGGTGACCCAGGATGCGGCCGGTCACGGAGCGTTCCACGGCGTCGGGCTTGATGATGGCGAGGGTATGTTCCATTGAGAGATCGCTGGTCAGTGTGAGGCGAAGAGTTTACGGATGATGTCCCCGCGCGCCACCATCCCGGTGATGGCCCCAGCGGAGACGACGGGCACCTGCTCCACGTCCTTGTTGATCATCATGCTGGCCACCTCCCCGATGCCCAGGTCCTCGGACACGCAGAGGACGGACCGGGTCATGATGTCGCGAGCCGGGCGGTCGGCGACGGTTACGGGCGTCGCATGTTCATCTTCCGCCCTGGGGATCTGAGGGAGAAGGGTGCGCATGAGGTCGGAGTCCGTCACCATGCCCAGCACCTCGCCCTTGGGCCCGACGACCGGAACGGCTCGTAGTCGGCGCCGCAGCATGAGGGTCATCACCTCGCCCAACGTCGCGTCTGGCGCCACCGAATGCACGCGGTGGACCATGACGTCACGCACGGCCAGGCTGGGCCTGATGTGGAGGTCCTGGAGCGGGGGCAGCGCAAGGACGGCGGCCGCGTCCGGCTGGCGGGCCATCATGTTGACCACCTCCGGCTGGCGCAGCAACCGGGCGAGGGTCGACGTGGTGCGGAGGTAGCTGCCGGGCGCGTCCTGGGGCGCCAGAACCAGCGCCACGATCCTGGGTTGGATGTCCAGGGCCGGGTCGTCCGCCGGGATCGGGTCGGGCGCGATCCCGAGGCCGATAACCAGCGACTTCACGCTATCGGAGCGGTAGTGCGGAATGACCACGTCATCGTTCACCGCGATCGCTTCCCGCAGGGCTCCGTGCATGATCCGCTGCTCGAGCGCTTCGGAGCGCACCACGGCACCGGCCTCGACGAGCCGCTCCAGCACCTGCCGGATGGCGTCCCGCACGTTCGGCGCTCGCAGGGGAACGACCACGTGGTCGGCCGGAAGGAGGTCCAGCAGGTCCATTGGGACGGCTCAGGCGACCGCGCTGACGAGCTCGACGACGTCCGACGGCCTCTTCATGACGGCGATGCCGTTGTCCTCGAACGCCCGCATCTTCTCGTCGGCGGTGCCGGCGGACCCGCTGATGATCGCCCCGGCATGGCCCATCCGGCGCCCCGGCGGCGCGGTCTGCCCGGCGATGAACCCGACCACGGGCTTCGTCATGCTCTTCTTGACGAATTCGGCGGCGTCCTGTTCGTCCGTACCGCCGATCTCGCCGATCATGACCACGGCCTCGGTCTCGGGATCCGCCTCGAAAGCTTCCAGAACATCGATGAAGTTGGTGCCGATGATCGGGTCGCCGCCGATCCCGACGCAGGTCGATTGCCCTATGCCCGCCTGGGTCAGGAGGTAAACGACCTCGTAGGTCAGGGTACCGGAGCGAGAGACGACCCCAACGCTCCCTTCACGCACGATGGAGCCGGGCATGATCCCGACCTTGGCTTTCCCGGGAGACAACGCGCCAGGGCAGTTCGGCCCGAGCAGGCGGGCTCCCCGTTCGCGGACGTAGGGAAAGACGCGCGTCATGTCCAGGACCGGAATCCCCTCCGTGATCGCGGCGATGAACGCGACTCCCGACTCGGCCGCCTCCATGATCGCGTCGGCCGCGAACGCCGGCGGCACGTAGATGACGCTGGCATTGGCGCCGGTCTCACGGACGGCCTGATCCATGTTGTCGAAGATCGGGACGGGGCGCGGCCCCTGATCGAAGGTCTGGCCGCCTTTGCCGGGTGTCACCCCCGCCACCACCTGCGTGCCGTACTCCAGCATCTGTTGCGTGTGGAACGCGCCATCCCGGCCCGTGATGCCCTGGACGACAAGGCGGGTTTCGGTATCGATGAAGATCGCCATGGGTAGATTCGATTATCCGTGTGCGAGACAAGGTTGGGGCAGGTCGCGAGGCGGACTCACGCGTCGCCACCTGCGACGGCCACGGCGCGCTGCACGACGTCATCCATCGACGTGGACGCGCTGATGCCGGCTTCTTCCAGGATCCGTACGCCCGCCTCCTCATTGGTGCCGGTGAGACGGATCACCAGCGGCAGCTTGAAATCCATCTGTTGCAGCGCCGTCACGATGCCGTTGGCCACGTCATCACAGCGGGTGATGCCGCCGAAGATGTTGAAGAGGATGACCTTCACCGCAGGATCACTCGTGATGATGTCGAGCGCGGCTATCACCTTCTCCGGACTCGAAGAGCCGCCGATATCGAGGAAGTTCGCCGGGTCACCCCCATAGAACTTGATGAGGTCCATGGTCGCCATTGCGAGGCCGGCACCGTTGACCACAGCGCCGATGTTCCCGTCCAGCTTGATGTAGGTCAGGTCGGCGTCCCGTGCCTTCGTTTCCGATGGCGGCTCGGCCGAGGTGTCTCGCAGGCCGGCGATGGTGTCGCGACGGAACAACTCGTTGTCATCGATGTTCATCTTGGCATCGATGGCCTTCACCTCCCCCGCCGGGGTCGTGATCAGGGGATTGATCTCCGCGAGGGATGCACCGCTGGCAATGAAGGCCGCATACAGTTGCACGAGGGCCTTCGCGGTCGCCCGCTGCTGCTTCGCATCGTCGTAGAGGCTCGCCGCGAGCCAGTACGCCTGGAACGGGAGCAGGCCGTAGCGCGGATCCACAGCGAGGCGACGGATCGCATGGGGCGAGCGGGCAGCGACCTCTTCGATATCCACACCGCCCTCCCGGCTGACCATGAAGACCGGTCGCTTCGAGGCGCGGTCCACGATGACTCCTACGTAGGCCTCACTGGCGATATCCTCGGCCGGCGTGACCATCACCTTGTCGACCGTAAGCCCTTTGATCTCCATGCCCAGGATGTTGCGCGCGTGGGTCATGGCTTCGTCCGGCGAGGACGCCAGCTTGACCCCGCCTGCCTTGCCTCGACCGCCGGCATGGACCTGGGCCTTCACCACTACGGTGCCACCGTACTTCTCGGCGATGGCCCTGGCCTCCTCCGGCGTGGTGGCGATCTCTCCCGGTGGGACCGGAAGGCCGTGCTCGCGGAAGATGTCCCTGGCCTGGTACTCGTGTACGTTCATGCTGTCCGCACCCCTTCCCGATTGCGTCAATGCCGAGCGTCGTCCCGCCCGGCCCGGATGGTCGTACCTGCCCTTCCCTCCACCACATCGATGCCGGCGTCGAGCCGTCCGATGTGCGCGCTCTCGCCGCCCGCCTCGACGAAGGCGAGGGCCGCTTCGACCTTCGGCGCCATGCTGCCCTTCCCCAGCTCGTCGGATTCGAGCAGCGTTCGCGCCTCCGCGATCGTGAGCTCCGCGATGAGCTCCTGATCGGGCGTGCCGAAGCTCCTGTACACACCGTCCACGTCCGTAAGGATCATGAACGCAGAAGCGTCGATGTCGCCGCCGAGCACCTGCGCCGCGCGGTCCTTGTCGATGACCGCGTCCAGCCCCTCCACCCCGAGCTTCGGATCGACGTAGACGGGGCAGCCGCCGCCTCCGCCCGCGATCACGATCGTGCCCGCCTCGAGCAGCCGGCGGATCTGTGCGTGCTCCACGATCCTGATCGGAATGGGCGACGCGATCAGTCGCCTCCAGCCCGTCGGCCCCTCCTTCACCGGGATCCCCGCATCCGCCAGTCTTCTCGCGGCCTCCTCCGTCATCGGGCGCCCGATCGGCTTGACGGGGTCGTGGGTGAGCGGGTCGTCCGGATCCACCACCACCTGCGTCACCAGTGTCGCCACATCCCGCTTCACGCCGAACCGGTCCAGTGCGTTGCGCAACGATTGCTGGATCATGTAACCGATCCAACCCTCCGTGCTGGCGACCAGGACGCCGACCGGCAGCGGCGGCAGGACCGCGCTGGCGATCTCGTTGCGACGCAGCGCGTCACCGATTTGCGGTCCATTGCCGTGGACGATGGCGATTCGCCACCCCTCACGCGCCAGCGCCACGAGCGGCTCGAGACTGGACCGGGTGTGGGCAAACTGTTCGTAGATGTCGCCCTTGCCCCCGGCCGGTTGCAGCGCGTTGCCACCCAACGCGACCACGATCGTTCGCACCCTTCGGTCTCCGCGAGCCATCATAGACTCCGGTTCGGAACGCGGCAAACCACTACGCCGTGGGCCCGGCGCCGCTCCGATTCACCCGTACCGCCCATCATGCCTCCGGAAGTCCATCCGCCCTGGCCAGATCCTCGAGGAGCGCTCGAAGCTCGTCGAGCACGCGCCCGTAACCACCCCAGTCGCCGGCCCTCAGTCGGGCTTCGGCCCGCTCCAGCAGCTCGAGAGCCTGCCGCGGCCACACGCCGGCCGGCGGGGCGGCCAGCATGCCGTCCAATGCAGGGCCGTCCGGGGTTGCCTCGCCGATATCCAGCCCGGCCATTGCGGCTCGGAGCGATGCGCCGATCGCAATGTCCCGGCCGTCACTCACCACGATGCCCCACAGCTCCGGGATCGGGTTCTCGTCCGCGCTCAGAAAGAAGGGCTGAACGTACAGCACGGCGCTGTCCAGCGGGAGGACCCTCAGCTTACCCATCTCGATGACACTGCCTCGCTGGCGCAGGAGGGAGAGCTGGGGCGCGATGATGGGGTCCTGCTCGATCATCGCCTGTACCTGCCCCGGGCCTGGCACCTGCTGATCGCGAGGAAACTCCAGCAAGGTCAGCTCTCCATAGCGCGACTCGTCGTTGCGGGCGAGGAGCAGGGCCGTCATGTTCTGCCGGCCCCGGGCGATATACGGGATGGCGGTCAGGTATTCGACGCTTCCGGTCCTGGGGAGGGGCATGAGACCCCGGACCGGACGATAGGCCCGTACCGTGCCCGGCGCGCCAGTGGCGCCGGCCTGCTGCGGACGCTGCCAGATGTCCTGCCCGGCGTAGAAAGCTTCGACTCGCTCCAGGTGATACTCCTGCAGGATCTCCGACTGCGCCAGCAACGCGATCTCCGGATAGCGCAGATGCCTCCGTAGATCGGCCGGCATGACCTCCAGCGGGCGGAACAGCTCGGGGAATATCCGGGCGTAGGTCGCCAGAATCGGATCCTCACTGTCCAGGGTGTAGAACGCGACCGCCCCGGTAACCGCGTCGATGGCCGCCTTCACGGAGTTTCGCAGGTACCGGATGCGCGTGCGGTCTACGGCCACCGCCCGGGCGAGCGGATAGGAATCCGAGACCGTATACCCGTCGACGAGCCAGACCACCCGCCCCTCGTAGACGACTGGCAGGGGGTCGTTGTCCCAGAGGAGGAATGGGGCGATCTCCTGCACGCGTTCCCGGATCGGGCGCCTGAACACCATCCGACTATCTGGCGTGATCTCCCGAGCGAACAACAGGGTCTCATCGCCGAAACGCCAGGCGAACGCGGCGGTACGCAGCAGCGAGCTCAGGGGGATCCCGCGCGGATAATCGTAGCCGGCCCGGCCTGTGAACTCGCCATCCCGTCCGGGGATCACCACGACGTACCCATCCATGGTCTCCCCGAAAAAGACGCTGGACTGGGTCAGGCGCAGGGGCTCGGGGGCGCGGGGATCCGTCTCGATCGGCTCGATGTTGCGAACCCACAGCTCGTGCGTGCCCCGGTCCTCGCTTCCCGGGCGCGCGGCCGCCACCACCGCGCCCCGCCCGCGGATGTAGAGCGGATTCAGGTGGAGACTCTGCCAGGTCCTGCTGGCGGGCTCCAACCCCTCCGGCTGGAACTCACGCACGCCGATCACCACCTGCTGTTCATTGCCCGGCGGCCCGTACCGATCGAAGTCGGCGTCGGGAAACCAATAGTATTCGCGGAGACTCTGGATCGCGTTGAACGCCCGCTGGAGCGGTTCCGTGTCCCAGAGCGGGAGGCGATCGAACAGCGGCTCGATCCACGCCGCGGACGGACGCACATCCCTCCGATAGGGGAACACCTGCCGTTGGATCGGCGTGAGCGCGTACGCGTCGCGCGTGAAGTCGAGGTGCCACCGGATGTAGGGAGCTTCGCGGCTCAGCTCGTTCGGCTCGACCTGGAAGCGCTGGACCACCGCCGGGTATACGCCGGCGAGGATGAGACCACCGCCCAGGAGCGCCCCGACCCCCACGACCGGTGGCAGCAGCGTATTCTTCCGCGCACCGTGAATGACCGCTGCTCCGGCCGCCACGGACAGGAGCGCCATGGCGCGGAACACCGGCAGGCGAACATTGATGTCGGTGTAGCCGGCCGCACCGCCGACCCCGCTTCCGTCGATCAGTAGAAGGTAGGTTCCGAGCCAGTACCTGCAGCCAAACAGGACGAGCAGGGTTGCGGCGAGCACGGCCAGGTGGAGCCGGGCGGGTCGAGCGACGGCGAGCTTGCTGTCCGCGACCCGGATCCCGCCCCCCATCACGTGACCGAACGCGACGAGCGCGGTCGCCCAGATGGTGACCAGGGCAAGGAAGCCCAGGACGTCCCGCAGGACCGGCAGGGTGAATACGTAGAAGGCGATGTCTCGCCCGAACAGCGGATCCGACACCTCCCAGGGGGCGTGCCGCATCCAACTGACGGCGCTCAGGACGGCGGCATCGCCGAACTGGAGCGCGGCGAGCCACCAACCCCCCAGCAGAGCCACGGCAGCGGTGATGGCGGTGACGTGCCGCCGTGGGATCCGCTCGGCGATCTCGATGTTCGCGTAACGGCGGCGGACGCGGATCGGACCGATGTGGCGGGCGACGAACCACAGGTTGAGGAAGAGGATGCCCGCCCCGATCGCGCCGGCCACGCCACGGACGCCCAGACCCATCCAGATCCGCGTCCAGAAGGTGGCCAGGTAGCCAACTTCATCGTACCACAGGATGTCGGTGTACAGCCGCGCGGCGGCCCGGCTCGCGATGAGCAGGATGACGATGGAGACCGCGGCGATGACGAGGATCCGGATCGCGCGGCTGGGCATGTTACGGTCGCACGCCCTGGTCCCGGAGCCAGTCTTCCATCGTCGTGCGAATCGCGTCGAGCTCGGGCTGGGTCCTTGCCTCGAAGCGAAGCACCAGGACGGGCTGCGTGTTCGAAGCACGCAGGAGACCCCACCCCCCGTCGAACTGGACGCGCGCCCCGTCCACCGACACGACCTCGTGATCGCGGGAGAACGCGGCGATCGCCCGCTCCACGATCTCGAACTTCCGCTCCTCGGGGACGTCCACCCGGATCTCGGGGGTCGACACGTACCGCGGGAACGCAGCCGTCATGCTGGAAAGGGGCCGGTCCGACCGGGCCAGCAACTCCACCAGCCGGCCTGCGGCGTAGAGGGCGTCGTCGAAGCCGTAGTAGTCGTCCGCGAAGCAGATGTGGCCCGACAGCTCACCGGCGAGAGGCGCCCCGGTCTCCTTCATCTTCTCCTTCATGAGCGAGTGGCCCGTCTTCCACATGATCGGCTCACCGCCGTTCGACTCGAGGACCTCGGTCAACACCTGCGAGCACTTCACGTCGAAGATGACCTTCTGACCGGGGCCGCGTGCGTTCAATACGTCCAGCGCGAAGATGAGAAGCAGGATGTCGCCCCTGACAATGGCGCCCTTCTCGTCCACGACGCCGATCCGATCCGCATCGCCATCGAACCCGACCCCGACATCGGCGCCCACGTCCCTGACCCGCTCGATCAGGTCCTCCAGGTACTCGTCAACCGTGGGGTCGGGGTGGTGGTTGGGAAACGTGCCGTCCGATTCACAGTACAGCGGCACCACATCGGCACCCAGCCGTTCGAGCAGCCGGATCGCCACCAGGCTCCCCACCCCGTTGCCGCAATCGGCGACCACCTTGACCGAGCGCTCCAGCGTGATCCGACCGACCACGTCATCGATGTAGTCGTCGATCACGGCTCGCTCCTCGATCGCGCCGGCGCCCTCGGCGAAGGAGCGTTCCTGGATCCGCCGCTTCAATCCCTGGATCTGGCGCCCGTAGAACGAGCTCCCGTTGGCCACCATCTTGAACCCGTTGTACTCCGGCGGGTTGTGTGAGCCGGTGATCTGCACGCCGCCGTCCGTTCCGAACCGGCGTGCGGCCCAATACAACAAGGGGGTGGGCACGGTGCCGATGAAGATCACGTTGGCGCCGGCGCCTCGCAGGCCGTCGACCAGCCCGCGGGCCAGCACCGGCGAGCTGGGTCGGTTGTCGTGTCCCACCACGACGGTCGGAGCTTCGTGCTCGCCCCGCCCCGCCCTCAGCTCGGTGGCGAACGCCGCTCCGATCCAGTCCGGCACGTCGCCAACCAGGTCCTCGGTGACGACGCCACGAATGTCATATTCACGGAAGATGTGCTCGCTCAGTGTCATTGTTCCACGGCTAGAGTTCCAGAGTGCATGAGGCCGGACTCCGGCCGGAGCCCGGGCCGACGGCGGCCCCTCACTCGATCGCGGCTAGGGTCCGGCCACGCCGGGTGCCAGCGGTAGCCGCAGCAGCGACATCGCGCCGCCTTGCGCCACGTCCAGGAACCAGGCGGGGAAGATCCCGATCAGGACCACGGCGATGGCGGCGGTGACCAGAACCACGGCCACCTCGCGGGAAACCGGGAGATCCCTGGCTGGCCCGGCCGCTTCCCTAAACCACATGTACCACGCCACCCGCAGGTAATAGTAGTACGATATCAGCGAAGTGAGGACGAGGACCACCGCCAGGGTGAGGCTGCCGCCCTGATCCACGATCGCCCGGAGGATCGCGAACTTCCCCCAGAAACCGCCGGTCGGCGGTACGCCGGCCAGCGACAGCAGGAACACGGTCATGGTGACCCCGATGAGCGGCGCCCTCCAGCCGAGGCCGCTGTACTCGGCGAGACCGAGACGCAGCTCGTGCTTGTGCGCGACGATGAAGACCACCGCGAACGCGCCCATGGTCATGAGGGTGTAGACCACGAGGTAGTACAGGAAGGCGGTCGCCCCCATCACGTTGGCCGCGCGCAGTGCCACCAGGAGGTAGCCGGCGTGGGCGATGCTTGAGTAGGCGAGCATGCGCTTCACGCTGTCCTGCGGAAGGGCGACCAGGTTCGCGATGACCATGGTCGCGATGGCGAGCCCGTAGATGATGGCGCCCCATGTCTCCGATAGGCCGCCAAACCCGGTCAGGAACACCCGGATGAACGCGGCGAACGCCGCAGCCTTTACCGCCGCCGCCATGAAGGCGGTGACGGGCGCAGGCGCCCCTTCGTAGGCATCCGGCGTCCACATGTGGAACGGGACCGCCGAGATCTTGAACGCAAAGCCTACCGCGAGCATGGACATGCCCGCACCGACCAGGAGGTTCGTACCGGTGCCGTCGACGCCGATGGCCTGCTGGATCAGGACCAAATTCACGCTGCCGGTTCCGCCGTAGACCAGCGCGATGCCGAAGAGGAAGAAGGCGCTGGAGAACGCGCCGAGGAGGAAGTACTTGAGTGCCGCCTCGGCGGACCGCCGGTCCCGGCGGTTGACGCCGGTCATCACGTATACGGCCACGGACATGAGCTCGAGGCCGAGGAAGATCAGGATGAGGTCGCGCGTGCCCGCGAAGAACATCATGCCGACCGTCGCCAGCAGGAGCAGGACGAACAGCTCCCCGTACCGCATCCCCTCCTCACCCAGGTACCGCCAGGCCAGGGGCACGAACAGGAGCGCGGCACCCAGGAAGAGGTAATTCGTGTAGATCCGGAACCCGTCGATCGCGATGGCGCTGGCAGGCGCGGCGTCCACCAGGGTCAGGAGCCATGTGTTGGCCACGGCCGTGGCCAGCAGCGCCACCACGGTCAGCCAGGCGATCGACGTCCGCGCTGGCTCCTGGGAGTCGCCGCGCTGAAACACGTCGACCATGAGGATCACGAGCGCGAACACCGACAGGGTGATCTCCGGCGCAAGCGCCCAGATGTAGTCGAGCTGGGACGCGTAGTTAATCTCCATTTCCCGCCTCCACCACTCGCCCCTCCGTCGTCAGATCGGCCACCACATCGCCCGGATGCGAAGATTCCACAGCGGCCGGCGGCGGCTCGGCCCGCGCGCCGGCTGTCGGCTCCTGCATCTTGATCTCGACCGGCGGTGCGGCCCCGAACCGCGCCCTCATGGGCGCCCGGTTTCGTTCGACGCCCTCCAGCAGCTCCACGACAGTCTGCTCCGTCCGTTCCAGGAACGGCTTCGGATAGACACCCATCCACAGCATCACTGTCACCAGCGGGAGGAGGACTGTGAGCTCCCGCACGCTCAGATCGGGCAGGTTCCGGTTCTCCGGCTTGTCCGGCTCGTTGAACCACATCCGCTGCACCATGGGCAGCATGTAGTACGCGGCGAAGATGACGCCCGTGGTGGCGATCAGCGCGATCCACGGGTGGGTCTGGAAGGTGCCGATCAGGGTCAGGAACTCGCCCACGAACCCGCTGGTGCCAGGCAGGCCGATGCTCGCCAGCGCGGTGAATACGAAGATCGTGGCGAACATGGGCATGACCGCGGCCAAGCCGCCGAAATCGGCGATCGTCCGCGTGTGCCGCCGCTCGTACAGCATGCCTAGCAGGAGGAACAGGGCGCCCGTGCTGGCACCATGGCTGAGCATGACGATTATCGCGCCCTGGACGCCCTGCAGGTTGAGGGCGAAGATGCCGAGCACCACGAAGCCCATGTGAGCGACGGACGTGTAGGCTACCAGCTTCTTGGCGTCCGGCTGCACGGCGGCTACCCACGCCGCGTATGTGATCCCGATGAGGCCGAGGACCATCAGCCCCAATACGATGGTGGCGTGGGTGGCCGCGGCCGGGAAGAACGGGAGCAGGAACCGGAGGAACCCGTAGCTGCCCAGCTTGAGGAGCACCGCAGCCAGCACGACAGAGCCGGGTGTCGGTGCCTCGACGTGCGCGTCCGGCAACCAGGTGTGGAACGGGAAAACGGGGACCTTGATCAGGAATGCGAGCGCGAACGCGCCGAACAGCCAGATCTGCTCGGTCAATGTGAGTGGCACGTTCAGGAGGTCGACGTACGCGAAGCTCACGTCCCCCGTCAGCATCCGATACTTGAAGAACATGTACAGGATGGCCACCAGCATGAGCAGCGAGCCCACGGCGGTGAACAGGAAGAACTTGATGGCCGCGTAGATCCTCCGGTCACCCCCCCATACGCCGATGATGAAGTACATCGGCACCAGCATTAGCTCCCAGAAGACGAAGAACAGGAACAGGTCGAGAGCGACGAAGACGCCGATGATCCCGGTCTGGAGCAGCAGCATCATCCCGTAGAACGTCCGCTGGCGATCCGCGATGTACCGGAACGATCCGAGGATGGCCAGCGGCATGATCAGGGTGGTCAGCAGGATGAGGAGGATGCTGATCCCATCGATCCCCACCCTGTAGTGGATCCCCCAGTCGGGGATCCAGGGGACGTCGGTCTGGAACTGGAACCCGCCGCTCGCCGGGTTGAATGCGGCCCAGAGGGGTGCGCTCACCAGGAAGATGATCGCGGCAGCGCCGAGGGCCAGCTCCTTGGCGCGATCCGTGGGGCCGAGCATGACGACGGCCATGCCCACCAGCGGCGCCCACACGAGGAAGTGGACCACCCAGCTGCTGTATCCGATCGACTCTAGGAATGCCATCTCGCTACAGCCCCACGACGCTGAGGAGGATCAGCAGCGCGCCCGCCACGATGGCGAGAGCGTATACGTTGAGGTTGCCGGTCTGGAGCCGTGAGCCGACCCAGCCCAGGCCACGGGCCAGGGAGCCGACCCCGTTCACCGCCCGGTCCACGATGCCCACGTCCACGTACCGCCAGAGCGCCCGGGAGCCGTTCACCACCGGTCTCACGATCGCGGCATCGTAGATCTCGTCCACGTACCACTTGTTGTAGAGGACCTTTGCGAAGCCGCGGTACGGCGGCGTCTCCATGGCCGGCTTCCGCTCCTGCCGGCCCATCCAGACCGTCGTCAGCACGATGACCGCCGTGGCCACCAGGAAGGCCACAGCCGCCCAGAACGCCTCGCCGCCACCGAACGGCCCGATCTCGCGAATCTCGCCCACGTTCGCCGCGAAGATGCCGTCCGCGGTCGTCGTCACCGGGTACAGCCAGTAATGGAGCCACTCTGTGTGCCACGGAGGGATCCAGCCGATCACCGGCATCGCGGAGATGGGCCGCGGGATATTGATCCAGCCGCCCACGATGGACAGCACCGCCAGGATCCCCAGCGGGATCCACATGACCGCCGGCGCTTCGTGGATGTGCTTCCCGCCCGGCCCGCTCCGATTCTCGCCGTGGAAGGTGAGGATCATGAGACGGGTCATGTAGAAGGCGGTGAGCAGGGCTGCCACGAAGAGCGTCAGCCAGACCAGCGTGAAAGCGAACTCGAACGGTCCGACGGCACGGGCCGCCGCCATCCAGATGATCTCGTCCTTCGAGAAGAACCCGGCGAAGGGCCACACCCCGGCGATGGCCAGCGTCGCGATCCACATGAAGATCCAGGTCTTGGGCATGAAGCGGCGGAGCCCGCCCATGTTCCGCATGTCCTGAGCGTCCCAGTCCTGGTGCGTGTGGTGGAACGCGTGGTGCATGGCGTGGATCACCGCGCCGGCGCCCATGAAGAGCAGCGCCTTGAAGAACGCGTGCGTCATGAGGTGGAAAATGCCCGCCGCATAGGCCCCTACCCCGACGCCGACGAACATGAACCCCAGCTGGGATACCGTGGAATAGGCCAGCACCTTCTTGATGTCGGTCTGGACCAGGCCGATCGTCGCGGCGAACAGGGCGGTGGCGGCCCCCACGACCGCCACGGTCATCGCGGCGGTCGGCGCCAGGGCGAAAAGCACGCTGGAGCGCGCCACCAGGTACACGCCCGCGGTCACCATGGTCGCCGCGTGGATCAGCGCGCTGACCGGCGTCGGGCCTGCCATGGCATCGGGCAGCCACACGTAGAGCGGGATCTGGGCGCTCTTCCCCACGGCGCCCAGGAACAGGAAGAGCGCGATGGCTGTCACCACCGCGCCACCGTACACGAAGGTGTCCGGCGCAGCCTCGAAGACGCCCACGAAGTCCAGCGTGCCCACGTGGGCGAAGATCATGAACATGGCGATGAGGAGTCCGAAATCGCCGATCCGGTTCACAATGAACGCCTTCTTCCCGGCGTCCGCCTTCTCCCGGTCCCGGAACCAGAACCCGATGAGGAGGTAGCTGCAGAGCCCCACACCCTCCCAACCGACGAACAGGACCGGGAAGTTGGCGCCGAGGACCAGCGTCAGCATGAAGAACACGAACAGGTTCAGGTACGCGAAGTAGCGCGCGTAGCCCGGGTCCTCCTTCATGTATCCCACGCTGAACACGTGGATCAGGAAGCCGACGCCGGTGACGACCAGGGTCATCAGGATCGAAAGCTGATCGAGCTGGAGGGCCGCGTCGACCTGGAGGTCGCCGATAGGCATCCAGGACCAGTACGTCCGAATGATGGGCCCGGCCAGCTCGGCCCCGAACATGCCCACGAAGTTGAACACGGCGATGGCGAACGCCGCCCCCACGACCCCGGGACCCACCCAGGTCGGCACCACCTTCTTCGCGGGGGCGAACAACGCCATGGCCCCGTTGATCAGGAACCCGGCGAGCGGCAGCAGGACGATCAGGCCGATCAGGGTCGGCTCGAAGTTCTCCACACTACCACCTGAGCAGGTTGAAGTGGCCGATGTCGACCGTCTCGAACAGACGGTAGATGGAGATGATGATGGCCAGGCCGACGGCCGCCTCCGCGGCCGCCACCGTCATCACGAAGAATACATAGAGCTGACCCTCGATCCCGATCTGCTGCGAGAGTGCCACGAACGCCAGGTTGACCGCGTTCAGCATCAACTCGACGCACATGAACAGGATGATGGCGTTGCGGCGGATCATGACGCCCACCACCCCTATGGAGAAGAGGATCCCCGACAGGATCAGCGACTCGGTCAGCATCATGTCAGACTCTCCGCTTCGCCAGCAGCATGGCACCGATGATGGCCGCGAGGAGCAGGAGCGCCACCAGCTCGAAGCCTACGACGTAGTCCTCGAACAGGGGCATCGCGATAGCGCCCACGGCGCCATGCTGCTCGATGGCGGCCGTCGGTAGCTGCCCTGGGCCTTCCGTGGCCACCGCGGGCAGCTCCTCGAGGAAGGTGTTCCAGATCATCCAGAGGATCACGCCGGACAGCACCGATGCGACGGCGATCCAGCCGACGCCCCGGATATCGGACCGGTAGTCGTGCCCCAGGTTCAGGAGCATGATCACGAAAAGGAACAGGACCATGATCGCGCCCGCATACACGATCACCTGGATCGCGCCGATGAAGTGCGCGTTCATCAGGATGAACAGGACGCCCAGGCTGAACAGGGTCAGGACCAGGGACAGCAGACTGGCCACCGGGTTCCGGAAGCCGACCATCCCGACTGCCCCCCCTACCGCCATCAGCGCGAAGACCCACCAGATGAGTTCGGTCATTATTCTGACAACGGATCGCTTGGATCCCAGAGCGCAGTGACGGGATGGTCCTGGGCCATGAGACGGTCGAGGTCGTAGACGAAGCGGTCTCGCGTGAACTCGGCCGCTTCGTAGTCCTGCCCCACGTGGATCGCCTCCACGGGGCAGACCTCCTGGCACATCCCGCAGAAGATGCAGCGGAACTCGTCGATCTCGTACACGATCGGGTAGCGGTTGCCCTGGTCGTCCTCCCCGGGCACCAGGCGGATGCAGTTCGCCGGGCAGATCGTCGGGCACAGGCCGCATGCCACGCACTTGGGACGACCGTCCGCGTGGACCTCCATCCGGTGGGTACCACGCCACCGTGGCGCGATGTTCGGCTTCTCGTCCGGATACTGCTGCGTCACCTTTTCCGGATCTACCAGGTGCCGGAACGTCAGCGCCATTCCCTTGAAGGCCGCACGCAGGTACGACGTCCCATCCTCCGGACGCCGGACCTTCTTGACTCCGATCGCCATACAGACTCCTTCCTCAGTCTCGGGGCGCCATGGCGGTACCGCCGGCGCCGACCGGCTCCTCCGGGTCCTCGACCACCACGGCTTCCGGCGTCCGCGGCGGCACGGGCCGCTTGGCTGAGCCACCCGCGATCACCCGGTCCCGGTCGAGCAGGTACAGGAACGCGAACGTTGCCACCAGGTTGATCGCCGTCAGGATCAGCCCGTAAACCAGCCCGAAGGGCACGCCCAGGCTGTCCAGGGCCAGGATCGAGGCGGCCATGAGCATCACGTACGCAAGCCCCGACGGCAGCATGACCTTCCAGCCCAGATCCATGATCTGGTCGTAGCGGAACCTCGGCACGGTCCAGCGCACCCAGATGAAGACGAAGGCGAAGAACAGCGTCTTGAGCGCGAAGGACAGGAACGTGAGCACCGTCTTCCAGATGGCGGGCTCCGCACCGGCCACCACCCCGGGCGCCACCACCACCATGTCATCGCCCCGCCAGAACGGGATGTCCCAGCCGCCGAAGAAGAGCGTCGCCATGAGCGCCGAGGCGGTCAGCAAGTGGGCGTACTCGCCCATCATGAACAGCGCGAACTTCATGGACGAGTACTCGGCATGGTAGCCCGCGACCAGCTCCGCCTCCGCCTCCGGCATGTCGAACGGCAGGCGGTTCGTCTCGGCGAACGACGAGATGACGAACAGGAAGAAGGCCAGGCCGAGCGGGAACGCGAACCAGATCCCCAACCCCCCCGGCACCACGCCTGCCACCTCCACCCCTCGCTGCTGTGCCCACACCATCTCCGGGATGGTCACGTTGCCCACCAGCATGAACACGGGGATCAGGCTCAGTCCAAGCGCAACCTCGTAGCTCACCATCTGGGCCGACGCCCGCATCCCGCCGAGCAGGCTGTACTTGTTGTTCGACGACCAGCCGGCCAGGAACAGCCCGTACACCCCCAGGCTCGAGAACGCCAGGATAAAGAGGATCCCGATGGGGACGGGCGCCACGATCATCTCGACCAGGCCCCACGGCGTGGGCAGCGGCGAGGCCCACGGGATCACGGCGAACAGGATGAAAGCGGGCGTAACGGACAGTACCGGGGCAAGGACGAAGAAGAAGCGCGATGCCTGCGCCGGCATCGTCTCCTCCTTCAGGAAGTTCTTGACGCCGTCCGCAATCGGCTGGAGGAGACCGAAGGGTCCGACGCGGTTCGGTCCGAGGCGGTCCTGGATGAACGCGCTGACCCGACGTTCCGCCAGCGTCATCATGGCGACGGTCAGCAGCAGTACGACGAACGCGATGCTTGCTTTGGAAAGGGACGTCCAGAAGAACGCCGTGTCGCTCAGGACCCCAACGTCGTGGAGCTGTTCCATCACGCCTCCTCGCCGGCCGCCAGCCGGACGGGCTCGTTGAGGAGCGCACCCCGGGTCCCGATATCCGGATAGCTGAGCCCGCTGAACGGCTCGTACAGCTCGGCGATCCGGAGGAATGCGTCGCCAGCCGTGGCCGGCGCCGTCCCATCGTCCAGACCGGCCAGGATCACGCCCAGCACCTGCCACGCCGGTCGGGCCATGGGCGGCGGGTTCAGTGCGGGCCAGAACCGCTGGACACGACCCTGAACATTCGTGAACGTGCCTTCCTGCTCCGCGAAGCTGGTGACCGGGAGTAGAAAGTCGGCCCGCTCGAGCGCAGGACTCATGACGGTTCCCAGGTAGACGACCAGCGAGGCGTCGCCGGCGAAGTCGGCGGGCAGGTCGGCCAGGGGGTCACCCAGCACGATCACCGCGCCGCCCACCGCCTCGATGCCGCCGGCGCCACCGTCGTCCCCGACCCGCCGGAACCCGAGCGCTTCGA
>CAYXJH010000001.1:37073-46607 GCA_964465415.1 uncultured Gemmatimonadaceae bacterium | reverse complement strand
TCCTGCCGCCGGCCGACTCGGCGGAAACCCAGCCCCTTCCCACCCTGGATCCCTATGACCCGGGCGACGCGTTCCTCGGGACGTGCCCGGAATGCAGCTCCGATCTCCAGTTTGCCGAAGGATGCGTGAAGTGCATCAGCTGCGGATTCAGCGAATGCGGCTGAGGCGACGGGCGGCGCCCGATCGCTGACCGGGGGCCCGCGGCGCGGATACGCGCACCGCGGGCCTCTTCGCATCGGTGGTCCGATTCGTTTACCTTCCGGAACCGGTCCGTGTCGATCCGCGACCCGGATGCCGTCAAGTGGACGCGCTGTACTGGAGGGATAGATGAGGCGGCTCGCATCGATCGCGGCTCTGGGCATAACCCTCGCCGTCACCGGTTGCCTGGACAGCACTTCGCCCACCACCCTTGTCGATGGGAGAGTGGCCCACGCGCTACCGGGCGCCGGCCCGGCCGTCGTCGCCATAGACCTTACGCCGACGTTCCAGCTACAACCACTCGACTTCACCTACTTCGTCGTCGCCGCCGGGCCCCGGACGTACGACTTCCAGGTGGCCAACCAGAACCTCACGGTGCAGGCGCAGCACGACCGGGACATCACGGCGATCATCCTGCTCGACGTGGATGGACCGGTCCTTCGCCCCTACTACCTGGACCGCGGCGAGCCGGAGCAGCGCCTGGCGGTCATCAACGCCTATGGGGCGGCCGGCGACCTGGAGATCGAGATCGACGGCGGCGACATCTCGTTCACCCGTACCGTATCGCCGGGTGAGTCGGCGGTCATCGAGCCGTTGACCGGCGCCTACTCGGTCAGGGTTCGAGGCCCGGAAGACGACCAGAGCCACGCGGTCGAGGGCTTCAGTCTGGAAACAGGAGACCACGGCTTCCTGGTGATCATCCCGGGTCCAGGTCCACAGGAGCCGTACCGGATGATGCTGTTCTGATCGGAGCAGCAGGGTCATCGGGCCACCAAGACCTCGGCTTGACGGAACATGGAAGGGCACCCTATGTTCCGGAAAATTGGAGACCGCCACATGCCCGTCCGCTTGCGCGGCATGCGGCCCGATCACTCATGTCAGGACCACCACGTGGAACCCACCGAAAGGAGGCCGTGATCAACACAGTGTTGTTTGCGCTCGTTCGCGTGCCCCACCCACACACCAAAGCAACGATGGCACGGCTCCGGTGCCGACCGCCCGGTCAGCGCTGTGAGGCAAGCGTGCGTCAACCTCGGATGTATCGGTCCGAATCATTTGCAAGGAGGGCTTCATGAGAACTTCCCGTCAGTTGCGATTCTTGACGGGTACCGTGGTCGCGCTGCTGATCGGCATCGCGCCCGCGGGACTAAACGCACAACAGACCGGCACCATCGTCGGTCAGGTCGTCGATGGCATCACGAACCAGCCGCTCGTCGGCGTTCAGATGTACATCGCCGGCACGAACCTGGGCAGTCTTACGAACCAGGAAGGGCGGTACGTCATCACGAACGTGCCGGCGGGCGAGCGTGAGGTTCGCGCAAGCCGCATCGGCTACAGCGGTGAGCGCCGGACGGTCACCGTGGCTGGAGGCGAGACGGCGACCGTGGACTTCACCCTGCGCGAGTCGGCGATCGAGCTCGAGGGCGTGGTGGTGACCACCACGGGCCGGGAGCAGCGCCGCCGCGAGGTGGGCAGCACCGTGGCCGCGATCAACGTCGCGGACGTGAACCTCGGCCCGGTCAACACGTTCTCCCAGCTGCTCCAGGGCCGTGCGGCGGGCGTGACGGTGCTCCAGAGCGCCGGTACCTCCGGGACCGGGGCCCGCGTCCGGATCAGGGGCTCGGCCAGCATCTCGCTGTCCAACGAGCCGCTGCTCGTCGTCGACGGCATCGCGGTGGACAACGCAGCGGGCTCGCAGGCCTTCGGGCTCGGCGGCCAGACGATTTCCCGCCTCAACGACATCAGCCCCGGGCAGATCGAGAGCATCGAGATCCTGAAGGGGCCGGCGGCGTCGGCGCTGTACGGGACGGCCGCCGCGAACGGCGTGATCCAGATCACGACGCGGCGCGGCCAGGCGGGCGCGACCCGCTGGAACGTCTACACCGAGTTCGGCCGGATCAACGACGTGACGACCTACCCCGCCAACTGGCAGCATGTGGGAACCAGCCTTGCCACGGGCAATCTCGTAAACTGCCGGACCTACAACCAGGCGGCCGGCACGTGCACCCCCACAGAGCTTCGGTCCTGGAATCCGCTGATGGATTCGGAGGTGACTCCGTTCCGCACCGGCGAGTCCCGGATCGTCGGGCTCAACGTCCGCGGCGGTAACGAGCAGGTGCAGTTCTTCGTTTCCGGCGAGAGCGACAACGAGGACGGCATCTACGCGAGCAACTGGGTGAACCGCATCGCGCTCAGGGCCAACCTGGACGCCGAGCTCCACCCGACGCTCAACATGTCGCTGCGGACGGGCTACACGACCAGCGAGCACTCGCTGCCCGGCAACGACAACAACACGTTCGGGTTCATCGGGGCGGGCCTTCTCGGCACCGCGGTGGACAGCGAGGCAACCCGCGGGTTCTTCGGCTTCCCCAACGAGTATCGGTTTGCATTGGAACGGATGCAGAACCTGCACCGGTTCATCAGCAGCCTCGACGTCAACTGGCGGCCGCTGGACTGGCTGGCCCTGACCGGCACCGGCGGCATGGACCTCATGAACCGCGATGACGAGTCGGGCGTGGCGCCTGGCATCTGGTCGCCGGCCGCGAATCTGGACCAGTCGATCGGCAACCGGTTCGTCTTCGCGGGCCTCATCCGCAACTACACGGGTCGCGGGAATGCCATCGGGTCGTTCGAGCTGACCGATGACATCAACTCCATCACCACGGTGGGCGGCGAGTTCCGTCAGGACCGTTTCCAGCGCGCCGATGCCGGTGGGTTCGGGATGCTGGCCGGCACGCGGTCGCTGGGTTCGCTGGCGGAGCGGTTCTCCGTGAACGAGCTCGACCAGACGACCCGGACGGTCAGCGTCCTGGGCTCGCAGCAGTTCGGCTGGCAGGACCGCGTGTTCGTGACAGGGGCGGTCCGCGGCGACCGGAACAGCAACTTCGGCGATCAGTTCGGCTTCCAGTGGTACCCGTCGTTCAGCGCTTCCTGGGTGATCGGCGAGGAGGACTGGTTCCCCCAGACGGAAGTGCTGTCCTCGATGCGGCTGCGCACGGCCTGGGGCCGGTCCGGCCTCATGCCGGGCTTCCGTTCCGCGGACCCGTTCTACAACGCGACGACCGCGACGATCCAGGGCGTGTCCGTCCCCGCCGTGACGGTGGGCGGAGCGGGCAACGTGGACCTGCGGCCCGAGACCTCCCAGGAATGGGAGCTGGGCTTCGATGCAGGGATGTTGAGCGATCGCCTCGGCCTGGAGGTGGCGTACTACAACAAGTCGTCGATCGACGCTCTGGTTCAGCGGCGGCTGGCGCCGTCGCTCGGGTCCAGCACCACGCAGTGGGTGAACCTGGGCGAGGTATCGAATACCGGTGTGGAGGCGATCCTCAACGCTCGGGTCCTCAACCTGCCCGACGCTCGCTGGGACGCCACGATCGCGTTCGCCCGCAACCGGAACGAGCTGGTCACGCTGGGTGAAGGGATCGAGCCCATCATATTCGGGATCGGCGCCGACTCGCAGCGGCACGAGGAGGGCTTCCCCCTCGGCCACTACTACGGTCTGCGGATCGTGGACTGGGGCGACGCCGACGGAGACGGGATCATCGGCCTGGACGAGGTCACGCTGAGCGACGAGCCCGAGTTCCTCGGGACCCCGTGGCCCAAGCGCGAGCTCACCTTCTCGAGCACGCTGTCCCTGTACAACTACGTGCGGCTCTTCGCGATGGTCGAGCATCGCGGCGGGCACCAGCTGTTCAACTCGACGGAGGAGTTCCGCTGCGGCGCGTTCGTGAACTGCCGCGCCCTGAACGATCCGAGCACCGACCTCTGGGAACAGGCTCGGGGCATCGCCGCCTGGCTGGGTGGCATCGACGGGTATGTCGAGGATGCCGACTTCACCAAGCTGCGTGAAGCGTCCGTGACCGTGTTCGGTCTGGACCAGCTGCTCGCTCGGGCCGGTGTCCGAGGCCTGAACGATGTGAGCCTGACGGTCTCCGGTCGGAACCTGGCCACGTGGACCGACTACACCGGTCTGGATCCCGAGATGAACAGTGGCGGCCAGGCGAACCATGCGACGTACGAGTTCCTCGGCCAGCCGCCGGTCCGGACCTGGACGGTCCGGCTCAACGTCGGCTTCTGATCCTTCGGAAACGGATAGATACGATGAATAGACAACACGAAGCACCCAGAAGCCGGGGCCGACGGCGCCTCGCCGCTCTGATGCTCCCGGCGGCGATGGCCGTCGGGCTCGCGGGCTGCGACATCGACGACATCCTGGACGTCGGTGACCCGGACGTCGCGTCGCCGGAATCGGTGCGTGATCCCACCGCCCTCCCCGTGGTGGTGGCGGGCGCGATCCGCGACTTCACGTGGGCCTATAGCGGAACGGGCACCGTGGGTGGTGGTGGAGACAACGACCCGCTGATCATGCTCACCGGCCTCCTGACCGATGAGCTCCGGCACTACGGGACGTTCCCGACCCGCCAGGAGATCGACCGGCGTGCCATCCCGACGACCGCGACGAACAACACGGCGGATAACGGCACGATCGCTGACGCGTATCACAACCTTCATCGGGCCCGCCGCGCGGCGGAGCTTGCGGACGATCTGTACGCCGCCGCCGGCGAGGGCGACAGCCGTAATCGATCGATCCTGTCGAGCATCGCCGGCTACACGTACGTGCTGTTCGGCGAGGTCTACTGTGAGGGCGTGCCCTACAGCTCGATCGCGCTGGACGGGACCGTGACGCACGGCGCGCCCAGCACACGGGCCGAGACGTGGACCCGCGCGATCGACTCGTTCGACCGGGCGATCGGACAGGCGGCCGGTGCCGCCGACGCGGTCAACCTTGCCCGCGTCGGCAAGGCCCGCGTCCTCCTCAACCAGGGGAACTTCGCCGCGGCGGCCTCCGAGGCCGCCTCCGTGCCCGATGACTTCGTGTATTACATCGAGCACTCGGCGAACAGCGCGGCGGAGAACAACGGGGTATTCATCTACTCCATCAACACCGGGCGTTACGGCGTCGCGGATGGCCCCGAGGGCGGCACCGGCCTCGACTGGGCGAGTGATGAGCGGACTCCGCTGCTCCTGAACCCGCGGGACCCGTTCGACACGAGCCTGCCGTTCTTCCTCACGCAGGGCAAGTACCCCAACCGGGATGACCCTGTGCCGCTGGCCGATGGCAAGGAGGCTCGGCTGATCCAGGCGGAGGGGGCGTTGCAGGCAGGTGACATGACAGGATTCCTCACCTACCTGAACGCGGCGCGGGCGGTGGATGGCGTGGATGCGCTGACCGCCGCGGACATCCCGGCCGATGATGCCGGTCGCGTGGACCTGCTCTTCGCCGAGCGCGGATTCGCGATGTGGCTGACGGCGCACCGGCTGGGTGACCTGCGACGGATGGTTCGTCAGTATGGTCGGGCCCAGGCGGACGTCTTCCCGAGCGGTGAGTTCTTCCGTGACGGTTTGCAGCACGGCTCGGACGTGAACTTCCCGATCTTCGTCGATGAGAACAACAACCCGAACTTCACGGGCTGTCTGAACCGCGACGCATAGACCGCGGAAGCCAGGGCTCCCGTCTCCGGACGGGGGCCCGTCCGTACAGGCTGCATGCCGGCGCGCAGAACCGCCGGCATGCAGTTTTGTTATCGGTTGCAACGACATACGAAGTGAGGCCCCCGATGCTGCGGTTTCCCGCCGTTCTGTCGCTATTCCTGCTGTCGGGTGCCGCCGCGAGCGCCACGGCCCAGGAAGTGGTTGGGGTTGTGGTGGACGACGCGACCGGCGAGGCGGTACCTGGGGTGGAGGTCACCCTGCGACCCCTCGAGGGGGAGGCGTCCAGGTATGCGGTTACGGATGAGGCGGGTCGATTCGTGCTGCCGTCGGTCACGGCCGGCGCATTCACGTTGACCGTCTCGGGACTGGCCTACCACGACTTCACGTCCGAGCCCATCGCGATGGCCGAGAACGAGCGGCTGGTCATCGAGATCCGGCTCGGCGCGGACGCGCTGCCGCTTGAGCCGGTGGTGGTGACGGAGCGGTCGAGGCGCTACCCGCCGGACATCACTGCCTTTTACGAACGACTCGAGCGGGGCCGCCGGTCGGGCGCCGGTCACTTCGTCGCGCGCGCGGACCTGGAGGGATCATTCCCGGCTCGCACGACCGATGTGCTCCGGTCCGTCCGGGGCGTGCAGGTCGTCCACAGTCGAGGCGGCCGGGACACGCTCGTGCGGATGCGCGGTGGCTGCATTCCCGCCATCTATGTGGATGGCACGTTCCTCAACCGCGTGGACACGCGGCTGTCCCTGGACCATTACGTGACCGCTCGCTCGATCGAAGGCATCGAGGTCTACCGCGGTACCGGCCAGTCGGTCGGGCACTTCCACGACCCCCGCGGCTGTGGCCTGATCCTCGTCTGGACCCAGCGGGGAGAGCGGGGCGTCACGTCCGCTTTTCGATGGCGGACGGTCGGCGCCATCCTCGGCGCCATCGTGGGACTCTTCCTGATCGCGAACTGACGCTCAGAAAAGAATGCGCGTGTAGACCGTCTCCGGTCCCTCACCGGGGACCGGCGCGATGACGAGGAATCCGTGATCCTGGTTGATCAGGTTGAATCCCTCGAGGTCCACGAACCCGTCCGCCCCGTCCGGCTGAACCTGGAGCTGGAAGGAGCCGGCTCCGGGTTCGATGAGGGCATGATCACCGGGGGCCAGGGACTCCTCGAAGGACGTGTCGGCCGCTGCCACACGCACCACCATGGACCCGGCCGCGGCGAAGTCACCGTTGATGATCAGGATCCTGACCGAGTCCACAACGCGATCGAGCGGGAAGAACTGGAGGGTCGGCTCGTCCCGATCCAGGAGGATGAGCGCATTGATATCGGCGTCATGGGCGATCTCGAGCCCGGCCGTATCGGCTCCGATCACGAAATCGTACCGAATCGGTTGCTGCCGAACTATGAAGAAGCCGCTGGCCGTCGGCGCGAGGCTGAACTCGGGGATGGAGTTGAGAAGAACGGTGGCGGTGCCCAGACCCGGGGCTGCGTGCGCGATGCGGACCTCCACGTTCGGGACCGGGTCGGTCAGCTCACTGCAGCTCACCAGCGCCACGGCCAGTACCAGACCGATCCCGCTCGCCGTGATCGTCCTGCGCATTTTCACTCCTGGGCTGAAGCACCGTTACCACACGGAAGGTGGCGAAGGCGAGGAGTGAGTTCAACCCGGCGGCTCAGGAACGGCAGCCCTCCAGTTGTGAATCGCACCGGTCGTCGCCGTCGCGCGCCTGGTGACCGACCCGGATGAGGGTGCCCCCCACCACCAATCCCACCGCGCCGTAGGACATCGAGAAGAGCCACACGACGTGGGGCTGCGCCGCCGTGGCCAGCACGGGTACCGCGATCGCGAGCAGCGCCATCACCAGAAGTGCCCAACCTACCTTGAAGTGAGCCTCTGTGACCACTGGCATTCCCTGTGTCTTCCTGTTCCTGGGCATCTCAACCTCGCTCTTCATTGCGGTCTCCGCATCCACCTACGGAGGATCCCCCACACGAGTTTCAGGAACGACTCGATTCCGATATAGTTGCCGGGGGGTGCAGATCATCATGGAAGGATTGAATCACGTGATTGGACGATACATGGTGCCCGTCCTGGCCGGGGTCCTGGTCGGGTGTGGCGGCGCGCCCGCATCGCAACCGGCGCCGACGATCGAGCCGTCGGCACATGCTGAGTGGCAAACCCTGGCCCACGCGGCCGAGATCCGTCGAACGGCGTTCGGCGTGCCGCACATTCTGGCGGACAACGTGAGGGCGATGGGTTTCGCGCTGGGCTGGGTGCAGCTCGAGGATCATGGCGAGTGGGTCGTGACCGGCCTTCTGGAGGCGCGCGGCGAGCTGGCCCGGTACGCGGGTCCGGACGACGGCGCGCTCGACTCGGACTTCGGGGCCCGTCGCCGGCACGCGCGGGCGATCGAGACCTTCGAGCTCCTTCCCCGGGAGGTCCGCGATATCTACGAGGGGTTTGCGCTGGCGGTGAACCGCTACGTGGAGATCCACCCGGAGGAGTTGTCGTACGCCCAACTACCGGCCTTCAGCGGCGCCGATGTGGCCGCCCGCGACGTGGGCGAGCCCGCGTGGGCGGTGGCACGCCGCTTCGTCGACCGGGCGGACTCCGGCCGGTGGCTGGTAACCGATGGCGAGCGAGAGCCATCCAGCGCGTCGCGTTTATCCTCCGGGGCGGCGGACGCGTCGCCGGGGGGTTGGGAGCCGGGCTCCAACACGTGGGCGTTCGGGCCGTCCCGCACCGAGTCGGGCCGTGCCATCCTCATGCGGAACCCGCACCTGTCATGGGCGGCGGGCTACTACGAGGCGCAGGTCACGGTGCCGGGCGTGCTCAATTTCTATGGCGATTTCCGGATCGGCGGCCCGTTCGGGATGATCGGCGGGTTCAATGAGCGGTTGGGCTGGTCCAGCACGAACAACGCCCCGCGCCTGAACGACATCTACGCGCTCGATCTCGATCCGTCCCTCCCGGACCACTACCTCTTCGATGGCGTGTCCGTGCCCCTTACCATGGAGCGCGTGACCCTTGAGTTCCGGGAGAGTGACGGGATGGACTCGGAGACACGGGAACGGTGGGAGACGCCGCTGGGGCCCGTCATCCATCGCGACGATGAACGGGTCTACGTCCTGCGGACCGGAGGCGAGGGTGCGTACCGGGTGGGCGAGCAGTTCTATCGGATGATGACCGCGTCATCGCTGAGCGAGTGGAAGGACGCCATGCGGATCCAGGCGAGGTCCGCGTCCAACTTCACCTACGCGGACGCGGACGGTAACATCTTCTACGTCTGGAACGCGGCCCACCCGGTCCGACCTCATGCCCACGCGGGTGACACCATCGCTGTCCCCGCGCGCGGGGCATCGGATGTATGGAGCGAGATCGTGCCGTTCGACGACCTGCCGCAGCTGCTCAATCCGCCGGGCGGATATTTGCGCAACGAGAACGACCCGTTCCACTACACGAACCTGAACGCGGTGCTGGACGCGGCGGACTACCCCGCCGAGTATCCCGAGCCCCGCGTCCGACTGCGGAGCCAGCATTCCCTCGAGCTGGTCCACGGCGACCGGCGGTTCTCCCTGGACCAGGTCTGGGATGCGAAGAACAGTATGGGGATGACGCTGGCGGATCGGGTGAAGGACGATCTGCTGGCCGCGGTGGCGGCAGCCGATCCGAGGGCCGACGTGGCCGAAGCCGCCAGCCTCCTTGAAGCGTGGGACAACACGGCCGCCGCGGACGCCCGTGGCGCGGTGCTGTTCGTCGAGGGGTGGGATCGCTACGTGGCCGGAGGCGACCGGGCGGTCGGCAGCCCCGCCAGCCAGGGCCCGGCTCTGGCTGGCGTGGCTGC
>CAYXJH010000001.1:0-37063 GCA_964465415.1 uncultured Gemmatimonadaceae bacterium | reverse complement strand
TTGAACAGGATCTCGCCGCCGTCCACCGTGTACGCCGGGTTCCCGGCCACGGCGGAGAGCCTGTTCCGCGATTCGTGGAGTCCGGATCGACCGATGACCACTCCACGAGGGTTGGCGGACCCGGAGCGGGCGGTAACGGCGTTCCTGGAGGCGGTGCCGGCCACCCGGGAGCGCTGGGGGAGCTGGGCCGTCGCGTGGGGCGACGTGCACCGGGCGCGACTGGGCGGGCTGGATCTCCCGGTGGGCGGCTGCGACGGGCTGCTCGGCTGTTTCCGCGTCATCTGGTTCAGGGACGATGAAGACGGCCTGCGCAGGGTGCGCGGCGGGGATGGGTGGGTCTCGGCGGTAGAGTTCGGTGACCCGCCGCGCGCGTACACGGTGCTGGCGTACGGCCAGTCCAGCCGGGACGGCCACCCGCACTCGGAGGATCAGCTCCGCATGTTCGTCGAGCTGGGACGGAAGGAGATCGCGTTCACCGAGGACGACATCGCTCGCACGCTGGTGCGCAGCTACCGTCCGGGTGTGGAGCGCCGTCCATGATACGTGCGCTGGCGCTCTTGCTCTGTACGCCCGGCCTGGTGTACGGGCAGATGTTCGACGAGGCGCCGTACGATCTCCTGCTGCGTCAGGCCCACGTCATCGACGGCTCCGGAACGGCGCCCTTCCTGGCGGATGTCGCGGTGCGGGCTGGCCGGATCGCCGCGGTCGGTCCGCTCGCCCATGCCGAGGCCCGGGACACGGTGGACCTGTCGGGGCTCCAGCTGGCCCCCGGTTTCATCGATTCTCATTCGCATGCCGCCGCCGGCCTGACCACGGAGGGCCTCAGCGATGGCCGGGCCCTCCTCGCCCAGGGCATCACGACGGTCGTGGTAAACCCGGACGGCAGCGGCGCGATCGACCTCGTAGCCCAGCGGCGCGCGCTGCTGGAGCACGGGTTGGGCGTCCATGTGGCGCAGCTGATCCCCCATGGCGCGGTTCGCCGGGCGGTGCTGGGGATGTCCGATCGTGCGCCGGACGCCGGCGAGCAGGACCGCATGCGCACTCTGGTCCGGGCCGGGATGGAGGCCGGGGCGGTGGGCATGTCCAGCGGCCCGTACTATGCCCCGGGCAGCTATGCCGATACCGACGAGCTTGCCGCGCTGGCGACGGTGGTGGCGGAGTTCGATGGGGTCCATCAGAGCCACATCCGGGATGAGGGTGATTTCACCATCGGGCTCCTGGCGGCCGTCGACGAGCTGATCGAGATCTCCAGGCGGACGGGCGTGATTGGCGTCGTGAGTCACATCAAGGCGCTGGGTCCGTCGGTCTGGGGCCTGTCGCCGGAGGTGGTCGAGCGCGTGGAGCGCGCCCGGGAGGACGGACTCCGGATCTTCGCCGACCAGTATCCGTACGAAGCGTCCGCCACCAGCCTGTCCGGTGCCCTCGCGCCTCGCTGGGCGCTGGCCGGCGGGGCGGATTCCCTCCTGGCGCGGGCTCGCCGGCCTGCCGACCGTGACCGGCTGAAGGCCGACATGGCGGCGAACCTCGAGCGCAGGGGTGGGGCGGATCGAGTCCAGTTTCGCCGCCACGGGCCCGACCCGTCGGTGGAAGGTCGTACGCTGGCCCAGGTGTCCGAGGAGCGAGGCCGGGATCCGGTCGATGTGGCGCTGGAGATGCTCCTGGTCGGGGGGGCCGGTATCGTGTCGTTCAACATGGATGAGGACGATGTCGTCCGGTTCATGCGCCAGGAGTGGACCATGACGGCTTCGGACGGCGAGTACGTGGCCCTGGGCGACGGCGTTCCGCACCCGCGGGCCTACGGCACCTTCCCGCGCCGGATCGCCGTGTATGCGGTCGAGCGAGGCGTCACGGACGTGCCGGCGGCGATCCGGTCGATGACCGATCTGCCGGCCCGCGTGTACGGGCTCGTGGGTCGTGGGCTGATTCGGCCGGGCATGGCGGCGGACCTGGTCGTGTTCGACCTGGACCGCCTCCACAGCCCGGCGACCTATACGGATCCGCATCAATACGCGGAGGGGGTCGTGCACCTGCTGGTGGATGGCCGGTTCGCCATCCGCGATGGAGAGTTCACCGGCGGCCGCCACGGGACGGTCCTTCGCCGGCCGTAAACTGGAAGGGAGGGCAGACATGGCTGGAACACAGCGCCTCGCGCGGTCGACCGGCGACCGCCTCATTGGCGGCGTGTGCGGAGGGATCGCGGAGTTCTTCGGGTGGTCTCCAACGCGCGTGCGGATCGTGTACGTGCTGGCCTCGATCGTGTCCGCCGCGTTCCCCGGGATCATCATCTACGTGATCCTCTGGCTTCTGATGCCTCCCGAGAGCGGTCCGGGCTGACGTCACACGAGCGACGGGGCGTCAGCGCTGGTCGGAATCGTTGGAGGCAGAGTTCTTGCTCTGCCACGCCTGCATGTTACACCCGCTCAGACACTTGCAGGCGGCGGTGCTGTGCCTCACGCTGCTGCCCGCCACTGCGCTGTCCCAGCAGCAGGAAGCCGAGCGCCCGCGCGTGGAGCGTCTCACGTTCCGCGGCGTGGATGCCGTGGACGAGCGCGAGCTCCGTCGGAGTATCGCGACCGGGGAGACCCGTTGCCGTAGTATCCTCCTCCGCCCCTTCTGCTGGGTCACGGACTGGGAGTTGTTCGTCCAGCGTGCATATCTCGACCGTGATGAGGTGGCTCGTGACGAGCTGCGTCTCGAGGTTCGCTACTTCCAGCGGGGGTACCGGCACGCCGTGGTCCGAGGCGAGGTCCGCCCCCGGGACGATGGCGTCGAGGTGGTGTTCGAGGTCGAGGAAGGCGCTCCGACGGTGGTCGCCTCCCGTGAAGTCCACCAGAGCCGGGAGGTCCTGTCGGGGCGCCAGATCCGGTGGGCCGGGTTGCCCGCGGAAGGGGGTCCTTTGGACCTGATCCGATTGGACTCGGCCCTGGTGCAGCTCCAGGAGGAGATCGAGAACGCCGGATACCTGGATGCCTCGATCTCCGACTCGATCCGCTTCCATGATGGGAACGGGGCCGCGTCCCTCGCGGTTCTGGTGGAGCCCGGCCCCCGGTCGGTGCTCGCGTCGTTCGACATCCAGGGCAACCGGCGCGTCTCGGATGGCGTGATCGTGACGGGCACGGTGCTCCGCCCGGGTCGCGTGATCCGGCGAAGCGATCTGACATCGGCCCGACGTAGCTTGTACGAGTCGAACCTCTTCCACGAGGTCGATGTGACCGTGCCCCCCCAGCCGGACAGCGCCAAGCGGGTTGCGATCGCGGTTCGGGAGGCTCCCCCTCGCCTTGGGCGGGCGGGTGGCGGGTTCAACACGGTGGAGTTCGTGCAGCTGGAAGGCCGCTTCGCCCACCACAATTGGGGGGGCGGGGGGCGGCGGCTGGATGCGCGGGCCACGGTGGGCAACCTGCTGGCTCGGCAGCTCAACGATCGCGGCATCTTCAGCGATGTGATCCCCGAGTTCAGCGACTTCGAGGACGAAAGCCCCTTCTTCCGCCCCACCTGGCAGGTCAGCGTGGAGCTTCAACAGCCCGGATTCCGCGCGGCAGAGAACACGATCGGCACCGGCGTATTCGCGACCCGTCGTCTCGTGCCCGGGGTTGCGGTGGACCAGAGCTACGGGGCGGACGTCACGCTCACGCGGTTGCTGCGCGATCGCAGCCCGACCAGCCTGGCTTACCGCGCGGAGGTCACGCGTATCGAGGCGGGAGAGCTCTATTTCTGTGTAAACTATGGGCTTTGCGACCTGCCCACGGTGGACGCCGTGCGCCGCCCGCGTCGCCTGTCCCCGGCCTCGGCGAGTCTGAGCATGGACCACTCGGACGATCCGCTCGACCCCGTGCGCGGGTGGCGCGCCCGCCTGGACCTGGAGCACGCCTCCGACCTGACGTGGTCCCAGTTCCACTTCCACCGCGCCTCAGGAGCCTGGGCCCAGTATTTCCCGTTCAACCGCGGTCGCAACGTGCTGGCCCTCCGAGTTCGCGGCGGCTGGGTCCGGCCTCTGGGCGGTAGCGCGGAAGCGGTCGGTCTCGAGGACATCGAAGGCGAGATCCTGCACCCGCGCAAGCGCTTCTATGCCGGCGGCGCGACCTCGGTTCGTGGCTATGGCGAGAACCAGCTCGGCCCCCGGATCCTGACCGTGAGCCCGGACGCCCTGATGGCGGAGGATGTGGAGGGCGCCTGCACCGCGGACGAGATCGCCGATGGAAGTTGCGATCCGAACTTCGCGCCCGTGGACGCGTTCGAGCCCCGTGCACTGGGCGGCACGTCGGTCATCCAGGCGAACGTGGAGTACCGGTTCCATGTCTGGCGCGCGCTGCAGGGGGCTGTCTTCGTCGATGGCGCGCACGTCGGTGGGCGCGAGGCGGCACGGGTCGGCACGGGTTCATGGGCCGTTACGCCGGGGCTCGGCGCCCGCTATACGACCCCGGTGGGCCCTGTTCGAGTGGACCTCGGGTTCAATCCGAGTCAGGTCGAGGAGCTGGAAGTGGTCACCGAGCGGCTCGACGAAGATGGCGTCCTCCAGCTGGTCCGGTTGGACACCCCCCGTCGGTACGACCCACTCGAGGATGTCGATGGATTCTTCGGTCAACTCCTCGGCCGGCTCCGGCTTCACATCTCCATCGGCCAGGCATTCTGATGACGCGAGGCCAGCGGATCGCGGTCTGGTCGGCCGTGGCGGCCGGCTCGATCCTGCTCCTGGTGGGACTTGCGCTCGTCGTCCTTACCCGGACCGACTGGGGACGGGAGCAGGTGCGGGCATTCGCGGAGGAGCAGCTGCGGGGTGCCCTCGATGGGGAGGTGGCGATCGTGGGCCTGGAGGGGAATCTCCTGACCCGGCTGCGCCTGCTGGACGTGTCCATCACCGATCGTGAAGGCCGGCCGTTCCTCGCGGCGGACACCGTGGCTACCGGTTACTCCCTCCGGTCCCTTCTCCGCCGCCGCATCGTCCTGACGGACACGGAGCTGGTCAACGCCCGGGTCCTGCTGGATCAGCCGCCGGGTGAGCGGTGGAACTACGCCCGGATCCTGCCTGAGCCGGACCCGCAGCCCACGCCCGCTGGGTGGGGGGACTGGGTTCGGTTCGAGAACGTTGTGATCGTGAACGCCCGGGTTACGGTGCGCAGCGAGTGGAAGCCGGACCCGTCGCTGTCGCCGGCGGAGCGGGAACGGAAGGTCGCGGAAGCGCTCGATCCCGACCGGGAGCGGGCCAACATCCAGCGTGTGCCCGGCGGGTTCCAGAACATCATGGAGTTCCGCAACGTGGACGCGCGGTTGTCGGACGTGCTGCTGGCAGACCCGGACGTGGACCGGACGGAGTTGAACGTCGCCATCCTCCGGGCGATCGCCCAGCCGTACCGCCCACCGGTCGCCGAGGTGCGGGCCCTGGAGGGCCGGTTCTACATATCCGAGGACTCGGTGTGGTTCCAGGACGTCCGCGCCCGACTCCCCGGGTCCCGCGTGGCGGGGCAGGGCGTCTATCACCTGGAGACCGCCGACCTGGTCCTGCGGCTCGTCGGCGCGCCGGCCGCGTTCGACGATCTGCGCTGGCTCTACCCCGCCTTCCCGGAGGAGGGCGGCGGAGACCTGCGGCTGACCGTACATAGCCGACAGGTGGGGACACGCCTCGAGGCCGAGGACATGGATGTGCGGGTGCGGGAATCGGAGCTGACCGGCGACCTCCGAATGGTCCTGGGTGACACGTTCCGTATCCTGCCGACGGACTTGCGTTTCGCGCGCCTCGAGTCCCGCCTCGTCGCTCGCATGATCCCGGGTTTCGAGCTGCCCCGCCACGGCACCCTGGACGGTCGCGTCTCCCTGGACGGAGTGCCGGAGTCGATGCGCGTGGACGGCGACGTCGTATTCACCGCAGAGGATGCCGGGCGGAGCCGTGTGATCGCCGACGGCGTGGTGGGCATGGACGAAGAGGTGCAGTTCTCCAACCTTCGGCTGGACCTGCGTCCCCTCCAGACCGACCTGCTTCGCGACCAGGTCCCGCGTCTGCCGCCGGGCGCCGCGATCACCGGCCACGCCGCCCTGGACGGTACGCTGGGCGGTCCGCTGCGGCTCAACGCGGACCTGGCCCTGGACGACCCAGTCACAGGGCTCAGCCGGGTGCTCGCGGCCGGGCTGGTCGATCCGCTGCCCGACGCCGTCCGGTTCTCCGATTTCCGGCTTCACCTCCGACCGCTGCAGGCGGGGCTGCTCCAGCCGGAGCTGCCCGAGCTCCCGGCCGGCGCCACGGTCTCGGGTACCGTCGCGCTGGACGGCTCGTCCGCCGGGATCCTCGGAGTGAACGGCGACCTGGTCGTCACGGACCCGACCACGGGCGAGAGTCGCGTCGTGACGAGTGGAGGCCTGGACCTCCGGGGAGAGCTCGGGTTCGTCGGGCTAAACCTCCATTTCGATCCGCTCCACCTCCCCCTGCTGCGCGGGGCGGACCTGGATCTGCCGGTGGGCGGAACGCTGACCGGCACGGCCCGGCTCGATGGGTTCCCGGCGAGAAGCCTCTCCGTCCGTGGCGACCTGGAGCACGTGGAGGCGGGAGAGCGGTCCCGGGTAGCGGGCAGCGCGGAAATTCTTCCAGGAGACCAGGCCCGGGTGGACGTCCGCCTGCTTCCGTTGTCGCTGGTCACGGCGGGACGATTCGTCCCTGAGGCGGGGCTGCGAGGTGAGGCGCGGGGCACCGTGCAGGCGGCCGGCGACCTGTCCGACCTTTCCGTGCGCGCGGACTTGACGATCCCCGGGGGTGGCGACGTCCTGGCGGTCGGCGCGCTCGACCTGGCGTCCGACCGGCCGGGGTACGCCCTGGATACCCGCTTCCAGGCGTTCGACGTGTCGGCCGTTACGGCGCGGGCGCCGGCGGCCACCTCGCTGACGGGAACGCTGGACGCGACCGGGCGCGGGGTGGATCCTGCCACGATGCGGGCGGAGATTCGGGCCGACCTGGTGAGCCCGGTGATGAATGGCGTGGCGGCCGACGAGGTGCGGATCCGGGCGGGGATCGCCGACGGGCTCGCCCGGGTCGACTCCTCAATGGTCCGCCTCGGTCCAGCGGAGGCGTGGGCGGACGGCCGGTTCGGCCTCGTTGCGGGCCGGGATGGGGAGCTCCGGTACCGGATCGAGATCGATTCCCTCCACGCCCTGGCCCCGTATGTCGAGGTTGCCGACACCGGTGTGGCGGAGCCCCGGCCCCGGGTTCGGCAGAGGGCGCTGACGGAGGCGCGGGCGGCGGTGGAGCAGGAGGAGCGGCGGCGCCTCGTCGCGCAGCTCGCGACCGGCCGGGAACGCCCGCCAGAGCCAGTGGAGGTAGACACGCTGGCGCTGGAAGGGGTTCCCCGAGACTCCCTGGCCGGGCGGCTCGAGGCGGAGGGGGTGTTGAGGGGCAACGTCGCAAGCTTCGATCTGGAGGGCAGCGCACGGGCGGAGGAGCTGGTGCTCAGTGGTCAGAACGTGGGCGCGGGCAGGGCGGAGTTCAGCTGGCTGCAACGGGGGCGTGACGAGCCGACCATCGAGTTCGACGGGGAAGCCGAACGGCTGGTCATCGAGGGCTTCGCGCTGGACAGCGCACGGGCGGAAGTCCGGCATGCCGGCGACCGCCACGGCTCCGGCCGGGCCACCCTCGTCGCCTATCAGGATGGCGACACGGACTACCGCGCGGACCTGGAGTTCACCCTGGGCCTGGATCGGAACGAGCTCGTCTTCCACGACATGGATCTCCGGTTCGACACGTTGACCTGGAGCGCGACTCGCCCCGCTGTGGTGAGCTGGAACGGGGCGGGCATCGAAGTCGAGTCCATCGAGCTCACCAGCGATGCCGGCGGCCGCATCCTCGTCGATGGCCGCGTTCCGGTGGATGGTCAGGCCGACCTGGAGCTGATCCTGGAGGAAGTCCAGCTCGCCAACCTGGCGATCCTGCTGCAGGACGACGCGCAGGTCCAGGGGCGGGTGAGCGTGCACGCTCGCATGGAGGGGTCGCTCGCTTCGCCGCGGTTCGAAGGCGAGGTGTCGCTGGCGGATGGCCAGCGCAACGGCCAGGAGTTGCCCGATATCCAGGCGACGTTCGCGTACGCGAACGCCGAGCTGGCCACCGATGCGGAGCTCTTCCGTGACGGCGTGGTGTTCGCCGTTGCGGAATCAGTGTTCCCCATCGACCTGGCACTGGCGGACCGGGAGGGCCGCCGCCTGCTGGACGGCCCGCTCGTGATCGACATCCGGGCCGACAGCCTTCCGGTCGATGCCCTTCCGGCCTTGACCGAGGAAGTACGGGACGCGAGAGGCGTCATAGCCGGTGATGTGGCCGTTCGCGGGACGTGGGACGCCCCGGTGCTGGAGGGGGCCCTGACCCTTGATCTGGCGTCGTTCCGACTCAATGGCACCGGCGTCCACTACCAGGACGTGGCCGGTGCGATCCGCCTGGACGGGACGACGGTGGTGGTCGATTCGCTGGTAGCCCGTGCCGGCGGGCCGATCCGGGTGACCGGGCAGATCGACGTGAGCACGCTGACCGAGCCCGGATTCGACCTGGAGGTCCAGGCGCAGAACGCGTGGGCGATGCGTACCGAGGACCTGGAGTTGCGAATGGACGCGGACCTTCAGGTTTCCGGACCGTTCGATCGTGTCGTGGTGAGCGGTGACGCGCGGACCCACAGCGCGGTGATCTACTTGCCCGAAGCCCACGACAAGAACGTGGTCGCTCTTGATGACCCGGGGCTGGTCGAAGCGCTGGAGGCGCGGCTCCGTGAACGCTTCGAGGAGCTGGTGGATCCGCCTTCGCCGCTGCTGGCCAACCTGGAAGTCGAGGTCGACCTGGTGATCGCTCCCGACACCTGGGTCCGATCGTCTGACATGAATGTCGAGATCTATACGCCCGAAGACGCGGGACCGCTGGTGGTCCGATTGGACCAGCGGGCGGGTCGTCTCACGCTGGAAGGGACGGTGAACTCGGACCGCGGCGACTACTCGTTCATGTCGCGTCGCTTCCGGGTCACGCGTGGGGCGGCGACGTTCGTGGGCGGGTCGGAGATCGACCCGCTCCTCCAGATCGTTGCGGAGCACGAGGTCCAGCTTCCTGGTCGGGAAACGATCGCCATCCGGGTCATCATCGGGGGCACCGCGCTCGATCCGACGCTGGCCCTCGAGAGCGACGCGCGTCCGCCTATATCCACCACGGACCTGTTCACCTACGTGGCCCTGGGGCGCTCATCCGGGTCCCTCCTGCAGCAGCAGGGGTCCACGCTGGGCGGTCAGGGCTCGGCCACGGGCGACCTGGTCGGCAACGTGGCCGGCCTCATGACCCAACAGATGACGGCCATCGCCGCCGGCACCATGCTGGACGAGTTCGAGAGCGAAATGGCGCGGGAGTTCGGGCTCGATGTGCTCCATATCGCGCCTGCGGACCTCCCTTCCGAACTGTTCTCCGGGCGCTTTGGCGACCTGTTGCGAGGCACGCAGATCGAAGCGGGGCGATACATCGGCCCTCGCTTCTTCGCGCTCGTCCGGGCCCGCCCCACCACGGAGACGCGACCGGGCGCGACCCTGGAGTACTGGACGCCCGCGGGTTTCCGCTTCACCACGAGCGTGGAGCCGCGCTACATGGCGCCGGAGCCGACGCTCCGGGGTTTCGACCCCACACGCACCAGCGTGTTCGGCGGCTTCATACGCCGTGAGTGGCGGTTCTGACGGCGGGGGGCGGGACGTCACTCTTTTCGTGTCGGCCGCCGGGCATTACTCTCCCCCACCCATGATCCGGTACCGATCGATCACAGCTGGGCGCCACGCGGAGAAGCGGGTCCCGCCGGGCGCCGCCCGTATCGGGGCGTTGCGGTGAGCCGGGCGCGAGTGGTGCTCGCCGGCGTCGTCGTGCTGGTGGTCGTGGTGGCCGGCTTCCTCGGAGGTGGGGTCCGGCCACCGGACGCCCTCCACCACGGTTGGGTCTCTCTCCTCCCGGCCGTCGCCGTTCTCGCCCTCGTCTTCGTGACCCGCGAGGTGGTCAGCTCGCTCGTCTTCGGCGTGCTGATCGGAGGGCTCGTGATCCGCGCACCCAACGTTGTGGAGGCGTACTTCCTGCCCGCCCTGGCCACCGAGACGTTCGCCGTGATCATCCTGGTCTACTTCTGGTCGCTCGGCGGCCTGATCGGGATCTGGGGGACGACCGGCGGCGCCGCCCGGTTCGCGGCGTGGGCTGGAGATCGCCTCGTCCGGGGTCCCCGTTCCGCCAAGCTGTTCGCCTGGGTGCTCGGCGTGGTGTTCCACCAGGGCGGTACCGTGTCAACCGTCCTGACCGGGACCACGGCCCGGCCCCTCCTGGATCGGGAGCGCGTATCCCACGAGGAGAGCTCCTTCCTGGTCGATGTGACCGGCGCGCCGCTGGCCACCCTGATTCCACTGAACGTGTGGCCGCTCTACATTGCCGGGCTCGTGGTGGGCACGGTCCCCATCCTGGCCACGGAGGCTGAGGCCGTCTCCTTCTTCTTCCGGTCCATACCCGCCAATTTCTACGCGATCCTCGCCGTGGGCGGCGCGCTTCTGTTCGCGCTGGAGCTGCTGCCGTGGGAGGGGCGGCGGATGCGGGCCGCGCGGCTGCGCGCGCGGGAGCAGGGACTCCTGGATCGGCCGGATGCGGTGACGCTGTCGTCCCGGGAGCTGGACCACCCGACCATCCCGGCGGGCTACAAGCCGTCCATGGTCGATTTCCTGGTCCCGCTCGCCGTACTGATCGGCGTGGCGGCCGCCGGGGTCGTGCCCGGTCTGGCGGCCGGGGATCTGGGCGCGATCCGCGTGCCTATCGCGGAGGCCTTCACCCTGGCCGTCGCGACGGGGTTCCTCCTGGCCCTCGCCCGCGGTATGGCGCTCCGGGACGCGGTGGACGGGATCGTGAACGGGATCAAGGGCGTCACCATCGGGGCGCTGGTCCTGGGGCTGGCTGTCACGCTCGGTTATGTCTCGCGGTCCCTGGGCGCCGCCGCCTGGCTCGTGGACGCTACGGCGGGAGCACTGCCGGCCGCGTTCCTGCCCGCCGCCCTGTTCCTGATCTGCATGGCCGTCGCATTTTCGATCGGCAGCTCGTTCAGCACCTTCGCCGTGGTGTTCCCCATCGGCCTGCCACTGGCGTGGGCTCTGCAGCCGGACCCGACGTATCTGTCATTGTGCTTCGGGGCGGTCGTGGGTGGCGCGGTGTTCGGGGACCAGTGCTCGCCGATCAGCGACACCACCATTCTGAGCGCCCTGACGACCGGGGGCGATCTCATGGACCATGCGTTGACCCAGCTGCCGCTCGCCATGGTCGGCGCGGCCGGAGCGCTCGCGCTGTACCTGCTCGCAGGCGTATTGCTGGTCTGACCGTGCCAACAGCGTGACCACCGTCCTCCGGTTGATCCTCCTCGGAGCCGCCACGTACGGAGTCCTGGCGCTGCTCGCCTACCTGTACGCCGAGCGCGTACTGTTCCAGCCGCCCGCGTCATCCTACACCGGCTCACTCGTGCCCTTCACACGCGTGCCGGTAGGCGACCGGGACACGCTCGCCGTGCAGTACCTGCCGAACCCCGAGGCGGAGTTCACGCTACTTTTCAGCCATGGCAACGCCGAGGACCTGGGCTACCTACAGGGGATTCTGACGGACCTGAGGAACGCCGGTTTCTCCGTGCTGGCCTACGACTACCGCGGTTACGGCCAAAGCTCGGCACGCCGACCTACCGTTCGTGGGGCGGTGGAGGATGCGGAGGCGGTGTACCGCTATGCCGTCGACGAGCTGGGGGTCGAGCCTGGCCAGCTGATCCTGCACGGCCGCTCCCTCGGCTCCGGCCCGACGCTGGAGCTGGCGCTTCGCCACGAGGTCGCGGGCGTGGTTCTCGAGAGCGCGTTCGTGAGCGTCCTCCGCGTTGTGACCCGGGTTCGCCTGTTCCCGTTCGACCACTACCCGAACCTGGAACGGGTGAGTCGACTTTCCAGTCCACTGCTGGTGATCCATGGGACCCGGGATGGCGTGATTCCGACCTGGCACGGGAGGCGGCTGTACGAGGCGGCGCCCGGCCCCAGGTGGGGGGTCTGGGTGGAGGGCGCGGGCCACAACGACCTGGCGATGGTGGCCGGGGCCGATCACGGTCGCGCCATCGCGGATTTCGCCCGGCAGTTGCGCGTGGATCGATGACCGGCGGCGCTGGCCGGCGCGCCGCGCGCGACATATTTTCACCGCGCTGTCTTTCCAGGAATCCAGAGAGAATGGTCATGAATAGACTGATGCTGGTAGCCGGGCTGCTAGCGTTCGCTGCGTGTCAGAGCGGCCCGCCCTCGGACGGGGAGTTCGCAGGGACGCCCTACGGAGAGCCCCTTACCCTCACGACCCTGACGCATGTGGCGGTCATCCTCGAGCGTCCCGACGATTTCGTCGGCGAGCGCGTCCTGGTCGAGGGTACCGTGACTGATGTTTGCGACCACATGGGCTGCTGGATGGACCTTGCTGGCGATCGCGATGACGAGCGGATCCGGGTCAAGGTGGATGACGGCGTCATCGTCTTCCCGCAGGAAGCAAGCGGGCACCGGGCCCGGGTGGAAGGCGTGGTCGAGCGGATCGACCGCACCGAGGAGGAAGCGCTCGAGGCGGCCAAACATAGGGCCGACGAGCGCGGCCTCGAATTCGATCCGGGAGTCGTGACGGGCCCGGAGACCATCTACCGGATCAAGGCCACCGGCGCCCTCATCGCGGACTGACGGGAGCGGGCGGGAGCGACTTGCGCCTCCCGCCCTGCGACCTTCACTTGGGTGGGTCGAAAAAGCAGATCCGGTTCAGGAGTAGAACGGACCGTGTCCAATATGTTGAGACGGCTCGGCAGGGGTATCCGGCAGGCCTTCACGGCCGTCGCGCCGCCGCCGCAATGGGTCCTACCCGTCGCAATCGCCGTCGGCGCCGCCATCGGACTGCTCGCATTGGTCTTCCATGTCTCCCACGCCACTTCGTATCTGTCGGACAATCCGGCGACCTGCGTGAATTGTCATGTCATGGCGCCGCAGTACGCGACCTGGTTCCACAGCCGGCACCGCGAGGTGGCGACGTGCAACGACTGTCACGTGCCCCATGACAACAAGGTACGCCACTACGCGTTCAAAGCGTCGGATGGCGCACGGCACGCCTTCATGTTCACCTTCCGCCTGGAGCCCCAGGTCATCCGGATCCATTCGGCGGGCCAGCGGGTGGTCCAGGAGAACTGCATCCGCTGCCACGCCGGTTCAGTCCACACGACGCAGCTCAGCGAGGTCCGTGGAGACGACGTCCACGCGGAGGCGGGTCTCCGCTGCTGGGCCTGCCACCGGGAGACACCTCATGGCAGGACGCGTGGCCTGGCGGCCGTGCCCTACGAGCACATCCCGCTGGTCGGGCCGACGACGCCCGTGTGGCTCCGCGACCTCGTGCGCCCAGACCGCAATCCACCCGAAGCCGATCGATAAATGAGAATCACAGACTACGTGCAGCACAGGCCCTGGGTCGCGTGGCTCCTATTCCTTGCGACGGTCGTCCTCGTCTTCCTGATCGGGATGCTCGGCGCATCCATCATCGAGCGCAGGACCGAGGCCGTAGTGGCAGGCGTGCCCGTCCAGCCGCTGCCGGAGTTCGAGCCGCGCAACGCCGTGTGGGGTCAGCAGTTCCAGCGTCAATTCCAGAGCTACATCCAGACGCTGGACACCACGTTCCAGTCGAAGTACGGGGGCTCGCGACATCGTGACATGCTGGCCCAGCACCCCGAGATGGTCGTGCTCTGGGCCGGATACGCATTCGCCCGGGACTACGACCAGATCCGTGGCCACTATTACGCGGTCAAGGATGTTCACCGGTCGCTGCGCACCAACATCGACCAGCCCGGCACGTGTTGGACGTGCAAGAGTACCGACGTACCCCGGCTCATGAATGAGTACGGGACGGAGGGATTCTACGCCGCCAAATGGCGCGATCACGGTGAGGAGGTCGTGAATCCGATTGGCTGCCAGGACTGTCACGATCCAACCACCATGCAGCTCAGGATCACGCGACCGGCGCTGGTCGAGGCGCTGGAGCGAATGGGCCGTGACATGGACCGCATCGGGCACCAGGAGATGCGCTCGCTGGTGTGTGCCCAGTGCCACGTGGAATACTACTTCACCGGTCCCAGCAACTACCTGATCTTCCCGTGGGACGAGAACGGTCTGGACCCCGATGCGCAGGAGGCCTTTCTGGATCGCGTTGGGCATACCGACTGGGTCCATTCGATCAGCCGGGCACCGATGATCAAGGTCCAGCACCCGGATTACGAGTTGTATCAGAGCAGCGTGCACGCGTTCCGGGGCGTGGCCTGCGCCGACTGTCACATGCCGTTCCGCCGGGAGGGCGGGGTCAAGTTCACGAGTCACCACATCCAGAGCCCGCTAAACGCGGTCGAGACCTCCTGCCTCATCTGTCACGGCGGGACCGAGCAGGAGATGATCGACCGGGTAAACGACAACCAGGACAAGGTGTTCGAGCTGCGTCGGGCCGCGGAGCGTCAGCTCGCGATGCTGCACATCGAGGCCGGAGCGGCCTGGGACGCGGGCGCGACGGAAGCCGAGATGGAGCCGATCCTCCAGATGATCCGGAGCGCGCAGTGGCGCTGGGACTGGATCGCGGCGTCGCACGGTGCCGGCGCCCACGCCCCGACGGAGTCGGCCAGGCTGCTGGCGGTGTCGGCGCAGATGGCGGGTGAAGCCCGGCTCCAGCTTTCGCGGATCCTGAGCCGGCTGGGCGTGGCGCAGCCGGTGCCCATGCCGGAATGGGAAAAGGCGACGCTCCAGGCGTACATCGGACTGGACATGGACGCCCAGCGCCGCCAGAAGGAGGCGTTCATACAGGACACGCTGCCCCGTTGGTACGAGTCCGCGGCCCACGTCCAACCCGGGCCCACGGATTACGTGCCCAGGGTCGAGGAGGCCAATCGGCGGTGAGGGGAGCGGGCCAGCGCGCCCTGAATCGTTGATCGTGGTGGTCGGGGCCGGCGCTGCCGGCCTCATGGCCACGATCTTCGCGGCGGAACGGGGCGCCCGGGTGCTCCTGCTGGAAACGACCGCGGACGGCGGCCGCAAGATCCTGATCAGCGGTGGCGGCCGTTGCAACGTCCTGCCATCCCGAGTTGATCCGCGTCAGTATACGACGGCGTCGTCGTCCAACACCCTGCGCAATATCCTGCGTTCCTGGCCCCTGCCCGAGCAGCGCCGGTTCTTCGAGAATGAACTGGGCGTTCCTCTCGCGCTGGAGGCGGAGTCGGGGAAGCTGTTCCCGGTGTCGAACCGCGCCCGCGATGTCCGTGATCGACTGGTCTCGGCGGCGCGCGACCGTGGCGCCGACATCCGGTTCCAGGCCAGGGTGGATGCCCTGGATCCGGTGGGCACCAGCGGGCGGTGGCGCGTCGGGCTCGCGAACGGAACGGGTGTGGAGGCGTCGGCGGTGGTGCTGGCCAGCGGCGGTCTGTCCGTACCGAAGACGGGCAGCGACGGCTTCGGCCTGGGTGCGGCGAGGCGGCTCGGCCACACCATCCACGAGCTGTACCCGGCGCTGACGCCGCTCACCGCGTCATCGCTTGCCCACGCCGGCCTGGCGGGCATCTCGCTTGCGGTCACGCTCACTGCTCCGCTGGAGAAGGGAGCCGCAACGGCCCGTGGCGGTTTCCTGTTCACCCATCACGGATACAGTGGCCCGGCCGTCCTGGACATCTCCCATCACGCCGTTCGGTCTCGAACTGCCGGCTCGCCGCACCAACCGATCCTGGCGGCCTGGAATGGGGATGACGAAGCCGCGTGGGACCGCCGGCTCATGGACCGGAGCGCCACGGCCGTCGGAACGCTGCTTCGGCGTCACCTGCCCGCGCGACTGGCCGACACGTTGCTTGCCGAGGCGGACGTGCCACCGACCACGGTCCTCGCCCAGCTGCGCCGCGACGACCGGACCCGCCTCGCCGCCGTGTTAGGTCGGTATCCTCTCCCTTGGGACGGAGACGAAGGGTACAGGAAGGCGGAGGTGACGGGTGGGGGCGTCGCCCTGGCCGAGATCGATCCCCGGACGATGGAGAGCCGCCTGCGGCCCGGGCTCTTCCTTTGCGGGGAGATGTTGGACGCGTTCGGACCCATCGGCGGGTACAACTTCCTCTGGGCCTGGGCGACGGGTCGGGCGGGCGGGCTCGGCGCGGCGGCGTATGTGGCGAACGGCCGGCCCGGATGATGCTCCGCCTGGGGACAACTCCACAGAAAGGACGGACACCCCATGGATCTGCTTGGAATCCATCATCTCACCGCGATAACGGCGGCGGTCCGGGAGAACTACCGGTTCTACATCAAGGTACTGGGAATGCGGCTGGTGAAGCGGAGCGTGAACCAGGACGACGTTTCGGCCTACCACCTCTTCTATGCCGACGCCGTCGGATCGCCCGGCACCGACCTGACTTTTTTCGACTGGCCCATGCCGCCGGAGCGGCGTGGTGCGCACAGCATCGTGCGGACGGCGCTCCGGGTGGGCGGCGCCGAGTCGCTGGAGTGGTGGGCGCGTCGGCTGGACGAGCACGATATCGTCCACGGCGGTGTGAGCGAGCGGGACGGCCGGGCGACCCTGGATTTCGAGGACCCGGAGGGTCAGCGCCTGGCGCTGGTGGACGACGGCGGGGTGGGGGAGGCCGGGGTGCCCTGGGAGCGCAGCTCGGTCCCGGAAGAGCACCAGATCCGGGGGCTCGGCCCCATCGTCATGAGCGTGCCGACGCTCCCGCCCACCGATGCGGTCCTGACCAATGTCATGAACATGACCGCCACGCGCGAATACACCGACCCGGCGCTGGGAAGGAGTCCGGTCCACGTATTCGAGATGGCCGGAGGCGGAGCGCACGCGGAGCTACATGTCGCCGTGCAGCCGGACCTGCCGGTGGTTCGCCAGGGGGCGGGAGGCGTGCACCACGTGGCGTTCCGTACGCCGGACGACGAGTACGACGCCTGGGCGAACCGGCTCGGCGAGCTGGGCATACCCAACAGCGGACCGGTGGATCGGTTCTACTTCCGGAGCCTATACTTCCGGGAGCCGAACGGGGTGCTGTTCGAGATCGCCACCGACGGCCCCGGCTTCGCTGTGGACGAGGACCCGGACCGGCTCGGCGAGGAGGTGGCCCTGCCGCCGTTCCTCGAACCGCGCCGCGATGAGATCGTTGCGAACCTCAAGCCCATCGACTGACCCCGCGCTGGCCTGGGCGGCTGGTCGTCAGAAACCCCAGGGCGCCGGCGGTGCCGGGACCGGCTCCGTCAGGTCGAACTCAACGCGTAGCCGGCGTTCGGTGCCCTCACGGCGGAGCGCGTACGCGAACATCTCGCCCGGCACGATCTCGACGGTCCACACGTTGGTCGCTGCTTCGGGGAGCATCTCGGCCGTCTCGAGGTCGGCCGGGAACTCCTGCGTGGTGGCCGTACCGGAGACTGCCGTATCCCCTCCGTACCAGGTCAGGTCCTCGTGGGTCCCGTCCTCGTGTCGGTGGTCGTGCTTCAGCCGGAGCCCGCGATCGGTTCGGGTGAGAACCCATGTCCGCGAGCGGTTCTCTCCCACGTGGAACGGGATCCGGATCTCCTGGTCATTGCACTCCCGAACGTGCATGACCAGCTCCCGCCCGGCGAATACGTCGTCCCAGGGGATGCGCTCGACCAGCTCGCCCCGGAAGGCCTGCCCGCACGCTCCCTGGAGCGACGCCCAGAACTGTTCCTGCGGATCAGGCAGGGCGTCCGGGTCGGGGGCGCGGGGTGCGCAGGCCGTGGCCGTGGCAGCCATTGCGCTCACGAGAGCGATGGTTAGGGTTCTCATGCTTCCAACGTGATCTCCGCCCCGGGGGGCGTCAAGCCAGGCGACCCGGGACAGCGCGCGGTGGGCTGCCGCTTTTCCCGTATCGATGGCCTCTGTACCTTGCGTCGCATCATCGCCTCACGAAGAAGGAGCCGTCATGAAAGCCACCTCGCGTTCGCGCGCCTCCCTTCCGGCCGCCGTGCCGGTTTTCATGCTCACCCTCGCCGCGTGCGTACCGCCACCGGCCAGCGCCGGCGTTCCGGCGGAGGTACCGGTGATCGAGTGGGGGCTGGTGATCCATGGAGGTGCGGGAACCATGACTCGCGAGAGCATGACGGCCGAGCGGGAGGCGGCGTACCGGGCCACCCTGGAAGAGTCGCTTCGCGCGGGCCACGCGGTCCTGTCCGAGGATGGCAGCGGACTCGACGCGGTCATCGCCGCCACCCGGATCCTCGAGGACTCGCCCCTGTTCAACGCCGGACGCGGCGCGGTGTTCACGGCGGAAGGACGGAACGAGCTGGATGCCAGCATCATGGACGGCGCCACGTTGCGGGCGGGAGCCGTTGCCGGCGTGTTGCGCGTGCGTAACCCGATCGAGCTGGCGCGGCGGATCATGGACGATTCACCACACGTGATGCTGGCCGGGGAAGGCGCGGAAGAGTTCGCGGAGCTACAGGGTCTCGAGCTGGTCGACCCGTCCTACTTCCACACCGATCAGCGGTGGGATGCGCTGCAACGGGCCCGGGAAGCCGAGCGGCGCAGGCAGGAGTCGGGCGCGGACCGTGAAGCCGGCCCCATCGATGCCGTCGATGCTCCCACGGGCCGGTACGGAACCGTGGGCGTCGTCGCGTTGGCACGCGACGGCACCATTGCGGCCGGTACGTCGACCGGCGGCATGACGAACAAGCGCTGGGGCCGCGTCGGCGATGTCCCCATCATCGGCGCGGGCACGTACGCCGACGACCGGTGCGGCGTCAGCACCACCGGGTGGGGCGAATACTTCATCGTGAACGTGGTGGCCCACGACATCTGCGCCCGCATGCGCTACCGGGGGATCACGCTCCAGGAAGCCGCCCACGAGGTGATCTGGGACCGGCTCGAGCGGCAACAGCCGGAAACCGGCGGCATCATTGCCCTGGACGCGGAGGGCCATGTGGTCATGACGTTCAACAGTCAGGGAATGTACAGGGGGTACATCGATCAGAGCGGCGAGGTGCAGACGGCGATCCATCGCTGAGACCGGTGCAGGACGGGGCTTACTGGACGCGAGTCAGACGAAGCGTGAACGTGCTCCCGACGCCCGGCTCGCTCTTCGCCTCCACATCGCCGCCCAGTAGGCGGGCCAGCTTGCGGGACACGGTGAGCCCGAGGCCCGTGCCCCCCTTCGATCGGGTTGTCGAGCTGTCCACCTGGATGAATGGCTCGAAGACCTTTCCCAGCCACTCGGCGGCGATTCCCGGACCGGTGTCCCCCACGGCGACGAGCACCTCGTCCGCCGAGCTGGAAACCACCACATCGACCCTCCCCGCGTCGGTGAACTTGACGGCGTTGCCCACCAGGTTCATCACGATCTGACGGAGCTTACCCTCATCGGTGTCGAGGAGCGCCAGGTCGCCGGGGATCTCGACGCGGAGCTCGACGCCCTTGATCTCGGCCTCGGCTTCCAGCAGCGCCGTAACGCTCCCCACCACGTCGCCCACGTCGACCGGTGCGGTGCGGATCAGCTCCTTGCCCGCCTCGGTGCGGGAGAACGTCAGGATCTCGTCGATGATCCGGACCAGGTGCCAGGCGCTGGACCGGATCCGCTTCAGCTGCTTCTTCTGCTGGTCGTTGAGCGGTCCGAGGACTTCCGTCTCCAGGAGGTCGGACAGGCCGGTGACGGCGGTCAGGGGGGTCCTCAGCTCGTGGCTGATGGTGGACAGGAACTGGCTCTTCACCTCGCTGGCCTGCTCGGCCGTCTCCTTCGCGCGCCGCAGCTCCTCCTCGGATCGCTTCCTGTCGCTGATGTCCACGTCCAGCGCGACGCCACCCGCGATCCCGCCCTGACCATCGAGGATCGGGATGCCGAAATTGAGAATGGTCTTGCGCTCACCGCCGAACGTTTCGATCTCGATCTCCACCGGGCCAGTGGTCTCGCCGCGTAGCGCTCTGGAGAGCGCCCACTCGCCCTGTCCCACCCGTGTGCCGTCCGTCCGCCACCCCCGGAACACGTCGTGGAACAGGTCCGGGCCGACGTTGTCCGGTGGTGGCCCACCCCAGATCGTGGCCACGGCGGAATTGGCGCGGACGATCCTGCCGGCATCGTCCGTGATCCACACCGCGACGGGCAGGAGGTCGAGGACTGCCTCCAGTCGGCGGTGTTGGAGGTCCGCCTCCGCGGCATGGAGTGCCAGTGCCCGCTCGGCCGCTCGTCGGTCACTGATGTCGAAGTAGGTCGATACCGCGGCGACGATCGCGCCTTCCTCGTTGCGGACGGGGGCGGCATTCACCGAAAGCTGTGTCAGCGTTCCGTCCGGCCGGCGATACACGAACTCCTCCGCGGTCACCACCTCCCCCCGGACCGCGCGCATGAGCGGGTAGTCCTTGCTGTCGAGCAGCGAGCCGTCATCGCGCAGAGCGCCATACTTCCCGCCGGGATCCCCACGCTCATCGCGCCGGAGGGCGTGCCCGAGGAGCCGCGTAGCTTCCTCGTTACGATAGACGATCTGTCCCGCGGAAGCATTCGCGATCGAAACGCCCGACGGCATCTGGTCCAGGACCGCGTCCAGGAGGGATCGGTGCCCCCGGATCTCGCTGGACAGCGCCTCGGCCTGGTCGCGTGCCCGTTCCGCTTCCGCCCGCGCCGCAACCTCCTCGGTGGTTTCCACCGCAGCGACCACCGCACCGGAAACCGCGCCCGCCTCATCCCGGATCGGCGCGAAGCTCACGGTGAAGTAGCGCACATGTGTATCGACCGGTGAGAGCGGATACACCGAGTCACGCCGCACCACCGTCTCGCCCCCCAGGACCCGGGCCAGAACGGGGGCCGTTCGGTCCCAGATGTCAGCCCAGCATTCCCGCGCGGGCGCTCCCAGCGCACCGGGGTGTCGCGACCCCAGGATCGGCGCAACGGGGTCGTTGTAGATCTGGGTCAGATCCGGCCCCCAAAGCAGCATGGTCGGCAGCCCGGACGCGAGCGTGAGGGTCGCGGCGGTCTGGAGGCTCTGGGGCCACGTCTCGACGGGCCCCAGCGGGGTCGTCGCCCAGTCCTTCTCGCGACACAGGGCGACCATCTCGCCGGGGCCGGCGAATATACGCTCTGGCAACATCACAGTCCGGTCGAATGGGGTCGGGGGTGTCCGATAATGAAACATGGACCCCTGGAAGGACGGAGGCAATGAGGGTGTTCCCGCCCCCCGGACGGTCGGTACGCCCGTGCCGACCGGGGCCCGGCACATTATCATGAGGCCGATGCCGGCGATACGGCCTTTTCCGGAGGCGGAGGCGATGAGCCACGTGCAGGTTGCAGTGTTGGCCGACCAGGTCTCGTACCAGGAAGGATCGGTCGTGAGTCGGAAGATCCTGGGACGGAAGCGAGGGAACGTCACGCTGTTCGCGTTCGCCGCGGGGGAGGGGCTTACCGAGCACACATCGCCCTATGACGCGCTGGTCGTGGTCCTCGACGGCGAGGCGGCGATCCGCGTCGGCGGCCAGGAGCACGCGGTCGCCGAGGGGGAGACCATCACGCTGCCGGCACGGGTTCCGCACGCGTTGGACGCGCGCCGACCGTTCAAGATGATGCTCGTAATGATCCGTGACGATGACGACCCGGCGGGTGGGATCGACTAGGCTCGGCACGACTTCGACATCGACTTCGACTTCGCGCGGCGAAAGTGGGGGACGCGAGCGGCGCCGCGCATCAAGCACCGGTTTCTGCGGAATCAGGGCCGGGCTCGCGCTGCTCGCCGCGGGCGGTGGCCCCCCTGCCGCCGTTCGAAGTCGAAGTCGAAGTCGTCCCGCCGACTACCCCCGCGTGCGAAGCTCGCTCGCCGTGAGGAGGCCCGTGGCCACTTCGGGAACGATCCCCAGGTCCTGGTATATCGGCCGTACGAGGGAGCGTAGCGCCGGCCGCTGACGAGAGAACCAGGCGGAGGCGGCCAGGCAGCCGGCGCCGCCGATTCCCACGGTCATCGGCGCGCCCAGGATCGTCGCCAGACCGCCCGCCGCCAGGGATCCGACGGTGCCCATACCCATGAAAGCCATGGCGTAGAGGCTCATGACACGGCCGCGGAGGTGGGTCGGTACGACCGTCTGAAGGACGGTGTTGATCGCCGCGGCGACGATCATCATCCCAGCCCCTGCCACGACCAGGAGCGGCAGGGAGAACGCCAGCGTGCGGCTGAACGAGAAGGCGATCAGGCCGACGCCGAACACTCCGCCGGAGAGCATGATGACCTTGCTCAGCCCGCGGACGGTCCGGCGGGCGGCGAGCCAGAGCGCGCCTCCGAGGGCGCCGAGCCCGGCGGCGGACATGAGGAGGCCGAGCGTGCGTGGCCCCCCGTCCAGGACCACCTCCGCGAAGACAGGCAGGAGGACGACGTACGGCATCCCCACGAGCGACAGCGCCCCGAGGAGCAGCAGAAGGGCGCGCACGGGCGGGAACCCCGCGGAATAGCGGAAGCCTTCGCGGAGCCGGTCCAGGACGGGTCCGCCGCCCTCGGGCATGGCGACGGGTTGGAGCCGCATGGCGACCAGGGCCGCGAGCACCGCCAGGTAGCTCACCGCGTTGATGGCGAAGACCGGCCCCTCGCCCAGGGTGGCGATCAAGAATCCCGCCAGCGAGGGTCCGATGAGGCGCGTTGCATTGAATAGCGAGGAGTTGAGGGCGATGGCGTTGGCCAGGTCCTCCCTGTCCCCCTCCACCAGGTCGACGAAGAGGGCCTGGCGCGCCGGGATGTCCAGGCCCATGACCATGCCGAGGAGACCCGCGAGCGCGACGATGTGCCACGCCTCGACCCACCCGCCGATCACGAGCACCGCGATGGTTGTCGCCTGAGCCATGCCGAGCACCTGCGTGCCGAGGACAATCCGGTGCCGGTCCCACCGGTCCGCCAGAACGCCGGCCAGGGGAGAGATGAGCGTGGCCGGGAGCTGGCTGGCGAAGGCGACGAGCCCGAGAAAGAACGCCGACCCGGTGAGGCGGTACACGAGCCAGCTCAACGCCAGCTGCTGCATCCAGGAGCCCGTCAGCGAGATGGACTGGCCGATGAAGAGCAGCCGGTAGTTACGGCGGCGGAGCGCGCGGAACGCGTGGCCCAGGGTATCCCGCATCCGGGTCATCATGGCGCCGAAGCTACAGCCGCGACCCGACAACGGCGAGGTATGGTGGTGCCCTGGCCGCCGGAGAGCTAAGCTCCGGGCATGCGCACCGATTCCGCGGCCGCCGGACGGCCGCCCGCACCCCTCGAGGGCATCCGGATCGTGGACCTGTCACAGAACCTGGCGGGTCCCTTCGCCACACAGATCCTGGCGGATCTGGGCGCCGACGTGATCAAGGTCGAGCCGCCGGCCGGCGATGCCGCCCGGGCCTGGGGTCCGCCCTTCCAGGGAGGTGAGAGCCCGCTCTTCCTGTGCGCCAACCGCAACAAGCGGAGCGTGGTGCTGGACCTCCGTCGGACGGCCGATCGGGACGCGCTGAACGCTCTGGCCGCGCGGGCGGACGTGTTCGTCCAGGCGTTCCGCGACGGCGTCGCGGATCGCCTCGGCTGCGGCTACGACGCGATCCAGGAGATCAACCCCGCCGTAGTCTACGTTTCCGTTACCGCGTTCGGCTCGGAGGGCCCACTCCGCGATCAGCCGGGCTACGACCCGCTCATGCAGGCGTACGCGGGGCTCATGTCCGTCACCGGCGGAGCCGGTGGTGAGCCGGCCCGGGCCGGCACGTCGCTGGTCGACATGGGTACGGGGCTGTGGACCGCCATCGCGGTCATGGCCGCGATCCAAAAGCGCGAACGCGACGGGCGAGGCTGTCATGTGACCGGATCCCTCCTGGATACCGCCATCGGTTGGATGGCGTACCATATCCAGGGCTACATCGGAAGCGGAACGGTGCCGGGCCCGGGAGGCTCCGGCCTGGGCATGATCGCCCCCTACGAGGCGTTCCAGGCGGCCGACGGGTACGTCATGATCGCCGCGGGCAATGACGCCACCTTCCAGCGACTGTGCGGAGCGCTGGCCCTGGACGCGGTCGCGGCCGACAGCCGGTTCAGGAGCAACCCGGACCGGGTGACGCACCGTGCGGCCCTCACGGCCGCGCTGGCTGGTCGGACCGCCACGGAAACGGTCGGCGCCCTCGTGTCCAGGCTGCGGCATGCCGCGGTCCCTTGCGCCCCCATCAACGATGTCGCGCAGGTCGTGGCTGACGAGCAGGTTCGCGCAGCAGGCATGTTGCGGCCTCTACCGGACGCCACCATCCCCGGCTACGTGGACGTGGCCATGCCCGTCCGCTGGGACGGCAGCCGCCCCGCCGTGCGCCGGCCGCCGCCACGACTCGGCGAGCACACGGAGGAGGTGCTGTCAGCCATCCGGTCGGGACGCGCCGACCTCGTCCCAGGCGATCGGACGGATCCGCAGCAGTAGCCGCGCTGGGGGCGACATGCCGATCATCTCCCGGTTCACCCGGACGGCCAGCGCCGGGTCATCGGTGATCAGCCCGTTCACGCCTCGTTCCATCAGCTCCGCCATCACGTCGGCCCGGTTGACGGTCCAGACGTGGACATCCACTCCGCGCTGGGTCGCCGATCGGAGTAGCCGCGGAGTGGCCAGCGTGCGTGACACGGCGAGGAACCCTACCGGTAGCCGCGTCAGGTCGCCCACCGCCGCGGCGGCCGCGTACCCGATCCGGAACTCGGGCGCGATCCGGGCAAGCTGCTCCACCGCCCGTGCATCCAGCGACATGAGCGTGACCTGGTCCACCATTCCGTGGGCGCGGACCGTTTCCACCACCGCTCGCGCCAGATCCGGGTCCGGGCCATAATACTTGAGCTCGATGGTCAGGCCGATCCGGTCGCGGGCTCGCATGAGGAACGAGTCCAGCGTGGCCACCCTTCGCTCCGCCGCCGGGCTGCCGTCCTGTCCTGGCTGGACCAGTCGTGCCACATCGGCGTATGTCACGGTGGCGACCCGTCGCGGATCCCCCGTCACACGCATCAGATCCTCGTCGTGCACCACGATCAGCACGCCATCCCGCGTCCGCTGCACGTCGATCTCCGCGTAATTCGCTCCCGCTGCAATGGACCGCTCCAGCGCCGCCAGGGTGTTCTCCGGCGCCGGCGGAGGGCCGGCCCGATGGGCAACGACCGTCACCGGACGTACGTCCGGGAGCCGATCCAGGAGCACTCCGGCGGCGACCACGCTCGCCACCGCGGCCGCCCCCGCCACCGGGATCAGACGTCGAGGTCGAAGCCACGGGCGGGCACGCCGCATGACCCGCCACGGCACCTCCCGCAGCTGTGGCGCCGGGACCAAGTCGTGTAGATTCGTATCCTCGTAGTAGAACTTCGTAAGGACCACCGCCAGAAACGAGAACCCGGCGATGTTCACCGCGGCATCCACGATGAACAGTCCCGCGCCATAGGCCGCCGTCGCCGCTACGAGAGGCCGCAACGACGTTACGGCGAAGAACGATCCCGTCCACTCTATCAGCACCGCGCCAGCGGCCAGGTACGCGGCTGTCACGACCAGCCGCACGCCAAGCCAGGCCGCGGCGGCAACGGCCAGCAACCGGAACAATCGAGGCTTGTGGCCGCGCCCGCGCTCCCGTGCTCGGGCAAACGCCACCCGGACCGGCTCGTGTCCGTCGAGATAGGCGGGCACTGCCAGGACCGTCCGCCCTACCACGAACAGGGCGGCCACCGCCCACAGCCCGATCCAGGTTGCCGCCAATACCAGCGCCCGACCCCACTCCGGCGGTCGCTCGGACAGGTAGTAGTTGATGTCGTACTCGCCCAGAAGCAGCCAACGGATCCCAGCAAGCCCGGCCACCGCCACGCCCGCCATTATCGCCCCCGTCGCCGCCGACAGCACCGAGAGCTTGAACAGGGATGGAAGGCGCGGCGCGAAGTGGAGCGCGGTCCGGCGGACGGTCGCACGTCGGCCCCACAGGTCGTCCGTCACCATGTGGAAGACGCCGGCGTAGCGGATCAACGCCCCCATCAGGACGAACCCGCCCGCGAGAAGCGCCCACGCCGCCCCGCGAGGGGTCACCAGCCACACGAGCAGCGCCTCGTTGCCCACCACCGCGCGGGGCCCGCGGAGGAGCTGCCACCCCAGGAGGGCCGTGGAGAGCGGCGTCAGCGCGACGGCCATTGCCGCCCACACGAGCACGGTCCAGCCGACCAGCGGCCGCCATAGCCGAAGCACGCGAGCCCCCGCGGCGCCGAGCGCTTCATCGCGGTATAACCGGCTCACGGATCAGGCCATTGGTGGGCACGACAAACCGAGGCCGGCGCCCTGCGCTGCAGCCTCGATCGGGAGGGGAGGCGGTGGCGGTCGCCAGACCGCCACCGCCTCATGAGCGACGTTAGTCGTCCAGTTTGCGAACGTTCTCGGCCCGCGGACCCTTGGGGTCCTGCACCAGGTCGAACTCGACGCGGTCACCTTCGGCCAGCGACTTGAAGCCGGAGCCCTCGATCGCTGAGTGGTGGACGAAGACATCCTTGCCGCCCCTGTCGGGCTGGATGAATCCGAATCCCTTGTCGTCCATGAACCGCGCTACCTTGCCCGTCTCTCGTGCCATGATCTGTCCCGGATAGGTTGGGGTATCCTGATACTCGCCCATCACAGTCCGCAAAGATCGTGCTCCCCCTGCGAAATGGTTTGGTCACCCGACCTGGATGAAGGCGAGGCGTCGGCCGGTACGACCGACCGTCCGTCATCCATGAAAGGTACGCGGCCGTGCCCGGGAACGCCAATCGGGGACGTCCATGTCGAATGGTGTCATCGGTTGGCGAGCATCTCGTCCCGCCTGGCCTTGAACTCGTTGCCCTCCCGCCAGATCGGGTACTCTGGCGTCTGGGACACGTCGTATCCGACAAGGAAAAGGAGCTGGACATCCTCGACCAGGCCGGACAGGTCCCAGTCGGGCTTCACTTCATCGGTGGGCTTGTGATAGTCGTTTACGTTGAACTCCTCGCGCTTGGCCAGACCCCAGCCCTCGGGACGATCCCGGACGTGTGTGCCGGTGTCGATGTAGAGGGAGGGCACGCCGAGCTTGGCGAACTCGAAGTGGTCGGACCGGTAGAAGAATCCCTTTTCCGGCTCGGCATCCGGCTCGACCACGCGTCCCTGTGAGGCGGCATGGCGCTCGAGGACGTCTTCCAGGGAGGAGCTGCCGCGTCCGACCACGACCACGTCTTCGGTGCGACCCAGCGGGAGGAACGCGTCCATATTGATGACGGCGAGGGTCCGATCCAGCGGGTAGAGGGGATTCTGGCCGTAATGCCGCGCGCCCAGCAGGCCCTGCTCTTCGGCCGTGACCGCCAGGAAAAGGATCGTGCGGTCGGGTGCCGCTGGGAGGGCTGCGTACGCGCGGGCCATCTCCAGCAGGGCGGACGTTCCCGTCGCATTGTCCACCGCCCCGTTGTATACCAGGTCGCCGTCCTGGCCAAGGTGGTCCCAGTGGGCCACGTAGATGACGTATTCATCGCCCCGCTCCGGATGGGCGCCGGACACCCTTCCGATGACGTTCTGGGACTCCAGCGTGCGTCGCACCATGTCCACCGCGATGTCCGCCCGCGCCCCGAGCGAGACCGGCTGGAAGTCGGCCGTCCGCGCGCCTTCCTTCAACCCATCGAAGTCATGGCCCGTGGCGGCGAAGAGCTCACGGGCGAAGTCGTCGGTGATCCAGGCCTCGACCTTAACGGGCTCGCCGCCGCCATCGGTCCGGATGCTCATGTTCTCGCCGCCCCAGCTCCCCGTCACCACATCCCAGGGGTATCCCGCGGGGCCGGTCTCGTGCACGATGATCACCGCGTCCGCGCCCTTCGCCGCACCGATCTCGTACTTGTAGGTCCAGCGCCCGTAATAGGTCATCGCCTCCCCGTTGAACATGTCGGGGTCCAACGCCGTCGGGTCGCCTGGGTGCGCCACGGGCGGATCGTTCACCAGCATGACCAGCGTCTTGCCCGTCATGTCCTGGCCCTTGAAGTCGTCCCACCCGTACTCGGGGGCTTCGACGCCGTACCCCACGAACACGAGCTCCGAGCCGCTCACCTCCACCCGGTCCCCGTCCCTGTACGACACGCCCACGAAGTTGTCGGGGAACCGCAGCGGGAGCGAACGGCCGTCCGCCTCGATCGACCCCGTCGTCGTCGATCGCACGCCGACCAGCGTCACGTCCTGCGTGTACCCGCCATCCGGATGACCCGGCTCGATTCCCAGCGCACGGAACTGCTCGATGAGATACGAGACCGTTTTCTCCTCACCCACCGTTCCCGGCAGCCGGCCTTCGAACTCGTCCGAGGCCAGCACCTCGATATGCCCGAGCAGCCGATCCGCCGTCAGGCTCTCCAACGCCGGGCCCACCGTCTCCGGCGTGACCGCCTGCTGCCGTTCGCCGGGGTCCGCGCACGCGCCTAGCATCGCGAGCCCCAGAATCGCAGCGATCCAATGCCGTCGCATAGTCGTCATACCTCCATCGGCAGTTCGTTAACGGGGTTCTCAAAATGGCACCCGGCCGCGGACCGCACCAGACGCGGGCGGTGTCAGTCATACGCGGGGCGGGATGGTTGCCGAAACGCCCGGCCGCGCGCAACGTCGTGGGCGGCCGAAGCCATGTCGACCGACCCATACACGGTTCCGCTCTCCATGATCCGATGGTTGTTCGCGACGTTCCATCTCCTGGCGCTCGGGATCGGACTGGGCGCGATCTGGATGCGTGCGTCCGCCCTCCGGTCGCACGCGCGCGGCGGTTCGCTCCGGCCGGTGTTCACGGCGGACAACTGGTGGATCGTGGCGCTGTCACTCTGGTTGGTGACGGGTCTGGTTCGCGCGATCGCCGGACTGGAGAAGCCCGGGGGATACTACCTGTACAACGACCTGTTCTGGTTGAAGATGGGGTTGGCCGCGTTGCTGTACACGCTGGAGCTCTGGCCCATGGCCATCCTGATCCAGTGGGGGATCTGGCTGGGGCGGGGACGACGGTTCGACACCGGCGCGGCCCGCCGGCTGGCGGTGATCAGCTACGCGCAGGTGGTCATCGTCGTGGCGATCGTCCTGGTGGCGGTGGCCATGGCCCGTGGCTTCGGTGTGCGAGCCGGCTTACCATCCCCGCCATGAGAGGAAGGTCGGCGCCCGCGCAGAACGGCTTCGATGGGACCGTGCGAGGTCGCGAGCTCGTGGCGGTCTATCGGGCGATGCTGCCCTGGTTGTTGGTGACGTGGGCCGTCGCGGCGACGATTCCCGGACCGGCCGGGCAACAGATCCTGCTCGTGGCCGGCGCGAGCCCCTTCCTCGTCGCTGCCGCTGCCAGGGGACTCGGCATGCACGAGGGCTGGTCGGTGGCCGCCCTGGCAGTGGACCGGGCGTTCACGCACCTGACCAATGTGCTGGTTCTACTCGTGCTGACCGCGTTCGCGGCCGCGATCGGCGGGACGGTGGGCGCCATGATCGCTGAGCTGGTGGGCCTCTCGGACGATCGCATCCTGTCCATGCCGCTCGCGGTGCTCGCTAGCCTGCCCGTGCTCTGGTGGCACTGGCCGGCAGCCGTCATTGCCTACCTGGTGCCGGATCACCTGCACTACCGCCGAGCGGGAAGCCGTGCGTGGCGCGGTCCCCGGTACGGGGACGCGCGCCGGCTCCATGGCGTGGCCGGGTCCCGCCGGCGCACCGGCCTGGTGCTCGGTCTAAATTTGCTCTGGGCCGTCCTGCTCGTGGCCGCGGCCGGGTACGCCGGAGACGCGGGTTTCCCTCGCCTGGTCCAGGCTGCCACCTACCTCGTGTTCGTGCCGTTCATGACCGCGCTGGCCTCGATCGAGACCCGCAGGATGCTCAGCCTCGTCGGGCGTGGTTCCGACCTGGATTCCGCCTGAAGCGACCGCCCGCATCCGCCGGCCGATGTATCGGCACGCAGGGTGGCTCATCGGCGGCCATTCGGTGTAGAAGGCGGCGTTCAGCTGGGGATCGGTTGATCCGGAGGGAGAAAACGGGCAGTGATCGTTCGATACGCGGTGGCGGTGGTGCTGCTGCTGCCGCTGGTGCTCGCGGGGTGCAGGTCCGGCGGTGAGCGGCGTTACGCCGAGTTGGAGCCACCTCGCCAGGCGTTGGACGGGCTGGGCAATCGGCGGTGTGTCTATGTCGGTGAGCCGCAGGTACCCCAATCCCTGGATGCGCTGACGCGACCGGGCACCCGCGGAGCCATGCTCCTGTGGGCCACGGACGCGACGCCGGCGGACTCGGTCGAGCTTTCGGTGCGGTACGGCAACGACGGTCGGCTGTCGTGGGTCCGGATCCTCCGAAGCAGCGTGCCGAGCGAACGCGCCTACGAGCTCGCACGGATGGTGGAGACCGGGCTGCTGGCCGATGGGCCGGCGGACTGGGGCGTACGGTTGAGAGTGATCGAGGGTCGGGTGGCGTCGGTTCTGCCGGGTGTCATCTGCGAAGCGGAACAACGGGGCAGGACCGGTCGCGTGCTGCCACCGCTCGCGACGTCACAGGACCTGGTGGAAGCACGACAGGCCAGGGGCCGACCGATCGACCTGGCCGTGTCCCTGGACGAGTCCGGGCGGGTAACGGGGGTACGCCTGACGGGCGGCTCGGGGAGCCGGTACTGGGACCAGTACGCGATCGAGGTGGCCCGGGCCGGTCGCTACGAGCCCAAGCTACACGATGGGATGGGCGTTCCCGCCACGGTGCCGGTCCGGCTTCAGGTTCCACGACGATGACGGAGATCGAACGACGGCGCACATTCGCCATCATCAGTCACCCCGATGCGGGCAAGACCACGTTGACGGAGAAGCTCCTGCTGTACGGTGGGGCGATCCACCTGGCGGGGTCCGTCAAGGCGCGGCGTGCCGAGCGTCACGCGACGTCCGACTGGATGGAGCTGGAGAAGGAGCGGGGCATTTCTGTGACGTCGAGCGTGTTGCAGTTCGACTACGAGGGGTACCGGATCAACCTGCTGGATACGCCGGGCCACCAGGACTTCTCGGAAGACACCTACCGTACGCTGGTCGCGGCGGACAGCGCGATCATGCTCCTGGACAACCGCAAGGGGGTGGAGGAGCAGACGCGGAAGCTGTTCGAAGTGTGCAAGCTGCGGCGGATCCCGATCTTCACCTTCGTGAACAAGTGTGACCGGGCGGGCGAGAACCCGCTCCAGCTGATCGACGATGTGGAGACCGAGCTCGGCATCCGGTGCTACCCGGTGACGTGGCCGATCCACCGTGGAAACGAGTTCCTGGGCGTGTACGACCGGCGCGCCGGGGCGGTGCGGCTGTTCGAGCGTGGTGGCGACCATGGGGCCCGACGGGCGAACGTGTTCGAGGGCGGCCTGGCGGATCCTGAGGTCGTGGAGCGGCTCGGCGCCGACATTGTGGATCGTCTCGGTGAGGACCTCGAGCTGCTCGACATGGCTGGATCCGGGTTCGACGCCGGCGCCGTCGCGAGCGGTGAGCTGTCACCCACGTTCTTCGGAAGCGCCCTGACCAATTTCGGGGTGGAGCCGCTGCTTCGGCACTTCCTGGAGTTCGCTCCCTCGCCTACGGGCCGGCAGGCGGAGGACGGCGCGGAGGTCGGACCGTCGTACCCTGCGTTCACTGGCTTCGTCTTCAAGATCCAGGCGAATATGGATCCACGGCACCGGGACCGGATCGCGTTCCTTCGGATCTGCAGCGGCCGGTTCGAGCCGGGTCTCGAAGTGCGCAATACCCGCAGCGGGGCGATCATCCGGCTCGCCCAGCCGCAACAGTTCATGGCGCAGGATCGCTCGGCCGTGGAAGAAGCATGGCCGGGCGACGTGATCGGGATCCACGATCGGGGCGCCCTGCGCATCGGCGACACCCTGTCGGGGGACGGCGACATCCGGTTCGGCGGCATCCCGCGTTTCAGCCCGGAGCATTTCGCCCGGATCCGGGTGGCCGACCCGCTGCGACGCAAGCAGCTGGACACCGGTCTCCGGCAATTGAGCGAGGAGGGAGCGGCGCAGGTCTTCTACGAGGATGTGCAGGCCGGGCACACCCCGATCGTGGGTGCGGTCGGACTGCTGCAGTTCGACGTCCTCCTGCACCGCCTCGAGCATGAGTACGGCGCCCGCGGGATCCTCGACCGGCTGGACTACCGGTTCGCCCGGTGGGTGGAAGGTCCCGAGCCCGACATCCGACGGGTCGCCCGGGGGGAGGGTCGGCTCCTGGTGTACGACGCGAGGGACCGGCCACTGATCCTCTTCGGCAGTCGCTGGGCGTTGCAGCACAGTGAGGATCGGGAGGAGAGCATCACCTTCCACTCCATCGCGCCCTGAGGCCACCGGCCGGTTATGGAAGCCAGACACTTGCTCAAGCAGCTCAAGGACGAGGGTTGGTACCTGGGTGATACCGCAGGCGCTTGCCGTCAGTACGTCCACGGGAAGCGACGGGGCGTCATCACGGTCTGTCTCCGCTATACCGACACGCTCGGCCCCGACTCGCTGAAGAGCATTCTGGCGCCGGCGGAGCCCGGTACGGCGGTGGATTCGACCGACATCGTCGTCGAGGATACGGGTGTCGGGTACTCGGCGTACAGCCCGGACGTGTCGGGGTGCGGGGCGACGGGTGAGACCGAGCCCGACGTTCGCAAGCGCATGGCGGACGCGCTCACGCTCCATATCGCCCGCATCCGCGGCTCGTGAGGATCATGGGTGGCCGGTGGGCCGGCCGCGACCTGACTTCACCGGCTGGGCGGATCCGTCCAACAGCCGAGGACCTCCGCGACCGCTGGATCACCCTGCTCGAAGCCGAGCTGGCCAGGGCGCGCGTGGTGGAGCTCTATGCCGGTACCGGCGCGGTCGGGCTCGAGGCCCTCTCCCGTGGTGCCCGGTCCGTGGACTTCGTTGAGAATGACCCGGCCGCGCTGCACTCGCTGAAGGCGAACGTTGCCGCACTCCGGGCCACCAAACGATCCCGCATCTTCAAACGCGATGCACTGCGGTTCGCGTTCGAGCTACCCGTCGCCAGCTATGACGTCGCGCTCCTGGACCCGCCGTACGGGTCCCGTCAGACCGACCGCATCGTCATTCGCTGGATCGATGTGCCGTTCGCACCCGTCCTGGCCGTGGAGCACGCCGCGGAGCACCGGCTGCCGGGCAGCGCCGAGCGCCACCGGTTCGGCGACGCGACGCTCAGCTTCTACCGCCAGGGCTGACGCCGCTGGCCCGGCGATCGACGGCCCCGATAAGATGGATGCGGCCCATCGTCGTCAAACGATCCGGGAGGTGTCATGAAAGCCATAGCGGAAGTCCAGGTCATACCGATCGGAGTCGGCACGTCGGTCCGTAAGGAAGTGAAGCGGGCGCACGCCGTTCTCGAGGGCTCCGGGGTGCGCGTGGAGCTGCACAGCAACGGCACGAACATGGAGGGGGAGCTGGCGGACATCCTCGAGGCGGTCCGGCGGGTGCATGAGACGCTTCACGCCGAGGGCACGACGCGTCTTGCCACCTTCGTGAAGATCGGGACGCGTGTGGACAAGGAGCCCTCGCTTTCGGGCAAGCTGTTCTGACGTGAACGCGAAACGGGAGAGCCGTTGAGACCCGAGATCCACATCGGGACGCAGGGCTGGAGCTACAGCGACTGGGCAGGCCGCTTCTATCCGACCGGGAGCCGATCCGAGGATCAGCTGAGGATCTATGCACGGGCATTCGACGTGGTGGAGGTCGACTCCACGTTCTACGGCCCGCCACCGCCGGAGCGTTTTGCTTCCTGGCGTGAGCGGACACCCCACGGGTTCACGTTCACGTTGAAGATGCCAGGTGAGGTTACGCACGAGGCCCGGTTACGCGACCCGCGCCCCGCGCTGCGTTTCTGCGAAGACGCGCGAGGCCTCGGCTCCAAGCTGGGACCCATCCTGGTCCAGCTCCCACCCGACTTCGGCCCGACTCACGCAGGGACCGTGGCGGCGTTCCTGTCCCAGCTCCCACCGGACCTGCGCTTCGCAATCGAGTTTCGAGACCGGGACTGGTTCACTCCGGCGACGTTTCGGATGATCGCGGAGACGAATACGGCGCTCGCCGTCAGCGTCGGTCCCTGGCTGGCCGAGTCGGACGCCCGCGACGTGGCCGCCGAGACGCCGGGTCGGATGCTCTATCTCCGCTGGCTCGGCACGCCCAGGCGACGGCCGGACCTGCGGGACCTGGCGACGGCGCGGGACGGGGAGATCGCGGCGTGGGCGGAACGGATCCGATCCCTCGATGTGGACGTGGTGTACGCGTTCTTCAACAACGACTACCAGGGTCACAGCCCGGCCAGCGCCCGACGGCTACAGTCGCTGCTCGGCCATGAGGCCGTGACGCCTGATGAGCTTTCGCCACAGACGGAGCTGTTCGGATGAGCGAGCCGGAGGCGGTCAGGGTCAGGGTGGAGGACGACGTGATCGCGGCGTGCGGCGCGTCACTCGCGGTGATCTACAAGCACAGCCCGTATTGCGGGACCTCCCGTCGCGCCGCGCTGGAGGTGCAGCGATTCCTGGAGGAGTACCCGGACGTACCCGTCTACATCGTGGACGTGGTGGGCGGGCGGTCCCTGTCCGCCGAGATCGCCACCCGACTGGGCGTCCGGCACGAGTCGCCCCAGGTGATTCTCGTGCGGGACGGCGGTGCCGCGTGGGATGTGTCACACGGTGGCATCACGGCCGCGGCGATCGCCCGCGAAGCCGGTTCGCGGCGCGCTTACTGATCGGGCGCCTGCGGGTCTGCCGCCTGGGGCGCTTCTATACCCGGCGCTTCCGTTCGGAACCGACCCGTCGGTGCCGAACGACCGGACGGTCCCGAAGCTGGCGCGTATTCTTGCCAGTGCTCACGGCGCGCCTGCATCGCGGCCCGGGCCGTGGTGGCCGACTCCGCATCGGGGACCTGGACGCGCGTGAAGATAGCGCCGAACGGACGCTCGTCCCACGCCCGGGCATACACGGTCTGGCCGGCGGTCGACCCGACCGGACGAAGCTCAGCGGCGGCGCGCGTGGTTGGCAGCCCGGCGGGGACCCAGAGTCGCCCATCCACGACGAGCGGGCGCGTGTCGTGATCCGCTGGAGCCATGACCTGGGCGACCAGTTCGGGTGGTGGGGCGGTCCGGCCCTGCTCCGCCGGAATGTTTCCCTCCAGGCCCAGATCGGTACAGCCCGCGACCAGGATCGCCAGTCCGACCAGGGCGGTGGGTGTCCGGTTCATGCTCCCTCTCCTCTGGTGCTGCGTGGTCCGGCGCGGAGCCGGGCTCCGGTGGCTGGCGGGAAGATGCAGGACGCCCCGGCGACGCGCCACCCGGTGGCCTCCGGGGCTGAGAACGTCGTGGTTGCGCCTCCGGCCAGGGCTCGCTATCCCACACCATGACCACGATTCGACAGTCCCTGGAGGTGGTGTGGGCCGCGGCCCGGAACCTTGCACTGGGTGGGAACCTGGCAGCCCTGCGCCTGCTCGGCAGCCCCCGGAAGCTCCTGACCTACGCCGGCGAGAGCCTGTTCCTGCTCCGGTCCATCACGGGCAGACCGGGCGTGATGGACTCCCACGTCGCCGCTGTGCTGGGCGCCGGTCCGGTTCGCGACATCACCCTTGCCAACCTCGATGGCGAGACCTGGCTCCAGACGATCCCGTCCTACGCCACGGACCTGGTATCGCTGTGCCTCATTTGTCGGATCATCGAGCCACGGGTGGTCTTCGAGATCGGCACCCTCAACGGGTATACGGCTCTGCACCTCGCCCTGAATGCTCCGGATGACGCCCTCGTCTACACACTCGATCTGCCTGCCGCCGAAGCATCGATTCAGCCCGCGCTCCGCACCACCCTCATGGATGACGCCCATATCCAGGCGAGCCGACGCAGCCGCCGCGTGTTCGAGGGCACCGGGGCAGCGTCACGGATCATCCCGCTCAGTGGCGATAGCGCGCGATTCGATTTCTCCCCGTACCACGGCACCGTGGACTTCTTCTTCATCGATGGCGCCCATTCATACGACTACGTGGCCTCCGACACCCGCAACGCGTTCGCCTGTGTGCGCCCCGGCGGCGTGGTCGCGTGGCACGACTTCGGGCGGGTCGGCGTCAACGGCGTGACGCGACTGGTCCGCGAGGTCGCCGGTGAGCGCCCGGTCCGCGCCGTTCCGGGCGGCTCCCTCGCCTTCACGGTCGCCTGAGCGGGTTCCCGGCTCGGCCCCGGCCGACGGTTGTGCCGCCGCGCTGCCGGCCGCAAACTGGTGTCCGGGCCAGAGCAGTGGTAACGTCGTCATGGCGAGTGGCGACGGGAAATGAAACCCAACAGGAGGCTGTCCGGATGCGCATCGCCATCGATCCAGTCCCGCTGGTCCTTGGGATCTACGCCCAGGCGGGTGGCCTCATGAACCGCGCCGCGGCGAGGGCCGAGGACGGGGATCCCGGGGAGCTGGGCCGTCGTTACGGTCGTCGACGAACCGAAACGACGGACCGGGACGTCCAGCGACTGGTGAAGGCGGTGCACTCCGAGGTGAAGACGTCCGACAAGCTGCTCAAGAAGACGGCGGACGTGTGGAAGATCTCTGCCGAGACTGACCTGGTGGAGCTGGTGGTGCATCGTCGCGGGGAGGGGGAGGATCCGCGTTCGTACGTGTTGCTGCGTCCGGACGACGTACGCGAGATCCTGCGTGCGATCCGGGCGGCGGCGGAAGGCGCGGATGAGGAGGCGGAAACGCTCGAAGCGCTTGATGAGGCGGTGGAGGCGGTCTCCGGACGGCCCAGTGACTACTACACGTTCGGCTTCGATCCCTGGGAGACCTGAGCCTCGGCTCCTTTCCAACCCCCATGTGTTTCCTGATGCGACTTGCTCGGTGGCGAGCTTGGGCTCCGGCGCTGGCGGTGGTCGGCATACTTGCGGCACCCGCGGCCGCTCAGGACCACGGTCGGGTGGACCCGCTGCTTCGGCTCCTTCTCCTCCACCACAGCCGCTTGCCGGAGACGCCGGAAGCGCCTCACCAGCTCCGTGCCGACGCGCCGCACGGTCCGGCCCCGGGCGGCGGCGCTCTGCTCCATGCCGCGCTGGATCGGGACGGGCCGGTGCCGCTCGTCCGGACCCTGGTGCG